>JANPCS010000269.1:0-46395 GCA_031431065.1 Hyphomicrobiales bacterium
CGCCTTGGCCGAGGATCAGCCGGTAATTGCGCAAGCCGATCCACGGCCCGTCAATGCCGCGCACCATCTTGAAGCTGAACTCGAAGATGCGGACCAGCGGATAGCCGTAGACAAAGGCCAGCAGCGCCACCAGCGGCAGTACATAGAAATACGGCCGAAGGCGCTGCGCCGTCCTCATGCCGCGCGCGGCTTGTCTGAAGGGAGCCGCGCGCCTTGGCGGTTACATCTTCGCGAGGTCATCCGCCCACTTGCGATAGTTCTCCACCATGTCTGGGTTGAACTCCCGCCATTCCTTGGCGACGTCGGAGGCAAGTTCGCCCGCCTGTTCGCCAGTGATTTCACCGGCCACGATGCGTTGGCCGGTTGGAATGGCGGCGCGCTCGTACCACTGACCGGGCACCAGATTGGTGACGTTGGAAATGTTGGGAGAAAGCCCCCACTTCTGCCACATGCCGCGCACCGACTCGTCGGCGATGACACTGGCATCAAACGCCGTGTTGGACGGCAGCCAGCCCGTCGTGTCCCAGAAGGCCTTCAGGCGTTCCGGTGAATTGAGATACTCAAGGAACGCCGCGGCCGCGGCCGGATCCTCGGCGTTGCTCGAGATGCCGAGGCCCTGCATGTCGACGAGCGGAACGCCGGCGAGCTTGCCCTTGCCGAACACCGGCATGACCATGTAACCGATCTTGCCACCCGTCGCCTTGCTGTCGGCGGGAAGCCGCGTGCCGATGGTTTGGCCGATGCCGAGTTTCCCTGCCACGACCAGATCGATGCCGGGATAGAGTTCGAGCGACGGCATATCCTTATTGAGAAAGCCCTTGGTCTTCAGCTCCTCAAGTTTTACCCAATGTTCATGATACTTGGGATCGCGGAAATCCTTGTCGCCGACAAACAGCTGTACCATCTCGCCGAAGTTATCGAGGTTCTGCACCAGGCCATGACTGATGTACCACTCGCTCCAATAGCCATCCTGAATGCCGCCGCCGATGGCCTCGGTGCCCGACGACTTCAGCTTGTCGCAGGCCACGAGCAGTTCATCCCAGGTCTTGGGGGGATTTTCCGGATCAAGCCCGGCCTTCTCGAACAGCACCTTGTTGTAGCACCAGAACATCGGCAGCGGATACCAGCCGAGCCTATAGATGTTGCCGCCGAAATGGCTGAGAATGGTGGGGTTCGAGGCCTTGATGATGTCGTCCTTGACGAGGCCGTTCAGCGCTTTCACGTAGCCGAGCCAGACGCTCTCCATGTGATAGATGCCGTTCCAGAGATACTGAATGTCCGGCGCATTGCCGGCCGCCGCCGCGGTCTGGAACTGCGAGATCACCACGGCGGTATCCTGCAGCATGGATTTGACGCCCGCGTCCTTGTAGGCGGCAATCGAACCATCGACGAACTTCTGCAGGCCCGGCAACTCCTGTTCGCCCCACCACCACATGTCGAGGCTCTTGTCCTGCGCCCGCGCCGATGTGCCGCCGAGTGCCGCCGCAGCGGCACTCAGTGCCGAGGTCAGCACAAAGTCGCGGCGCGATAAGTTGAGTTTACTCGAAGTTGTCATGTCGTTTCCTTCCCTGTTGTCCTGCATTTAAAAGGTGCTCATCAGCCCGCCATCGACGGTCAGCAGCTGGCCCGTCATGTAGCGGCAATAGCCGGAGGCGAGAAATATCACCGTGCCGGAGACATCCTCGGGAGAACCGGTGCGTCCCAGCGGTATCTTGCGGCGGCCGACGTACCACTCCAGAAAATCGGGCGTCGATGCTTCATCGACGCCGTTGACGACCGACATCGGCGTCGCCATGAAGCCCGGCGCCACCGCATTGACCAGAATGTTGTAGCGGCCAAGCTCGACCGCCATCGACTTGGTGTAGGCGATGATACCGCCCTTTGCCGCGTTGTACGAACCGCAGTCGCCGCTCGACGCAAAGCCCTGAACTGAGGCGATATGAATGATGCGGCCGCCCTGTTGCTTCACCATCTGCGGCGCCACCAGCTTCGAACCCATGTAAACAGCTTCGAGATTGATGGCGATGTTTTGCCGCCATTGCTCCAGCGTGTCGTTGAGAATGGTGCGCGTCGCTGGGTTGATCGCGGCATTGTTGACAAGCACATCAATGCGCCCGAGCTTCAACGTTACCTCATCGACTATGGATGCAAAGCGTTCGTAGTCCGTCACATCGAGTTCAAAGGGATGCGCCCTGCCGCCGAGCGCCGCGATTTCAGCCGCAACCAATGCAAGCGTCCCGGCATGGCGTTCGAGGAGCACCACTTCAGCGCCTTCGCGCGCCATTTCGAGTGAGATCGACCGCCCGAGCCCCTGGCCAGCGCCGGTCACGAGGCAGACCCTGCCGTCGAGCAATCTCATGTCCCGTCCTTCGAGCCAGCCCTTCCGTCATCGCGCTTCCGAAATGCCGGACATTGATCTGAGGTACTGGAAGGCACTATAGATGCGGCGGCAAGACCGTCAAGCTTCATCACTTTTCACGCCAGCCCCGCAAGGCCATCGCACATGCCGGGCACGCTCGAACTCAAAAACATCGGACACATCTTCGATCATCCCGAAGCCGTCGCCTGGGGTCCGGATGGTTGCGTCTATGCGGGAGGTGAAGCAGGCCAGCTCTATCGCTTTGGCCTCGATGGCGAACCGCTTGTGACGCGCCGATATCTGGGACCGTCAGGCCTTCGGCGGCGCGTTACAAGCTGTTGGCCGATGCCCGGCGGTGTATCTCTGCGAACGAAGCGTGAAACACGGCGTTTCGGTCTTCATCGCGCCGTTGAGCGTCGAGAAAGGCCGGAGCGATTTCGCGGATCTCGGCGAGAATTTCGCCGCCATTTATCGTAACGAAGCGGCCGCGTTCGAACACCACCTCGCCGCCAACCATCACCTGTTCGATGGACGAACCGTTCTCGGCATAGACAAGATGATGCGGAATCCTGTTGCATGGCGTGAACGAGAGTGCATCGAGATTGAGGACGATGAGATCGGCAGCCTTGCCGGTCTCAAGCGAGCCGGTCACCTGGCCAAGGCCGGCACTGCGGGCCCCATTGATGGTTGCCATGTGCAGGACGTCAGTGGCGGAGAGCCATTCCGTGTGATGCATATCCGGCATTGAATGGATCAGTGCCGCAATACGCATGGCATCGAAGATCCGCACCGTGTCGTTGGAGGAGGCCCCGTCACTTCCCAGCGCAACGTTTACCCCCGCATCCATTAGACGCCGGACCGGAGCGATACCCGAGCCAAGCTTGAGATTGGCGATCACATTGTGAACGACACTGACTCCCGCCCGCCCAAGCATGTCAATGTCAGCTTCGTCGAGCCAGACGCCGTGGGCAATCGCCGTGCCGGCCTGCAACAAACCAAGATCGTTCATGTAGGCAATCAGACTCCTGCCGTATTGCAGGTGTGCGGTGACGGCCTGCACCCGCGTTTCCAGCACATGGCTGTGATAGGGGATACCGCGATCCGTGGCAAAGTCGCGGCAAGCTTGCATGAGTTCCGGTGTGCAGCGCTGCGGCGCTGACGGCGCCACCATGAAGCTGATGCGGCCCTTGCGCCCGTGAAAGGCCCGATGCGCCGAGGTACAATAGTCGATGTAGTCGTGAGGCTTGATTGGCGGGCCGAAGGCCAGCAAGGCCTGAAGGTCCGCTGGCACCACGTCGCGCGCGAAGGGCAGCGCATCGAGCGGATGAATGTTCATGACAGCGCTCGAAACCGTGGCGCGAATGCCGATCTGCTCATAGGCCCGCACCGCCTCGCCGAGCCGCGCCAGATCGTGCTGCGGCGGATCGAAGAAATGATCGACAATCGTCGTGACACCACTGCTGATCGATTCCATCGCCAGCAACATCGAGCGCAGATAGAGAATGCGTGGCAATGGCGAAAAAGCCCGCAGGAACGGATAGGCGTAAAGCAGCCACAGTTCGAGCGGCAGCTTCTCATAGCGCCCGCGCAGGAACATCTCGGCGGAATGGGTGTGGGCATTGATGAGGCCGGGCATCACCAGCTTGCCCGACGCATCAATGATTTCCGTTCCGGGCTGCACATCAAGCTTCGAACCGATCACCGCAATGCGTCCACCCTCGATCAGCAGGTCGCTGCTGAACGGTTCGGCGCCATGGGCCTGATCCATGGCGATCACCGTGGCATTGCGGATCAGCTTGCGCATCACGGCAGATTGGCGAGCGCCTGATTGAGAAGGTCGTAGAACACCGTGGTGTCGCCATCGCGCACATAGAACACATTGCGCGGCCGGCCGGTGATCTGCCACCAGTCGGCCACCGTCATGCCGAGCGTGAGAGCGCCAGAGAGCTCCACCGACACATTGATGTCGCGGCCGCTGAAGATGTCCGGACGCAACATGAAGGCCGGCACGCAAGGCGCGTGCAGCGGAGCACCATTCCAGCCATATTTCTTGAGATCGAAAGTTTCGGAAAACGCCAGCATCCCGGCGGTGGCGATGCCGCATCTGGATCCTGTGGCATGCATGGCGGCCAGCCGCTCCCGCGTCGACAGCATTTTGTGCGTCACGTCGAGCGGCAGCATGGTGATCTTGAGCCCTGAGCGCAGCACCACGTCGGCCGCTTCCGGATCAACGAAGACATTGAATTCCGCCGCCGCCGAAATGTTGCCCACTTCAAAATAAGCACCCGCCATCATCACCACTTCGGCAATGCGCTCGGCAATGTCGGGCGCCTTGACCAGCGCCATGGCAAGATTGGTCAGCGGCGAGAGCGAGCAGATGGCAATGGTCTTGGGCGGTGCTCCGCGCACCGTATCGATGATGAAATCGACACCATGTAGCGGCGACAACGGCATCGAGGGCTCCGGCAGTATCGGCCCATCAAGCCCGGTCGGCCCATGCACATGCGGCGCCATCACCAGTTCGCGCCGCATCGGCCTGGTGCAGCCAACGCACACCGGTATGTCGCGGCGATTGGCCAGTTCCAGCAGCTTGCGGCAATTCTTTTCCGTGAAAGACACGTCGATGTTGCCGGCCGCCGCCACGATGCCCAGCACTTCGAAGGCATCAGGCCGCCCGAGAAACAGAAAGATCGCCGCCGCCTGATCCTGACCGGGATCGCTGGTGATGATGACCTTGCGGCTCATGAACCCAGGTCTCCCACCGGCCCGCCCGCAAGCCAGGCATAAAGTTCCCAGGGTTCGCCATCGGGCCCGAGGAAATAACAGCAACGCGCGTTCCACGGATAGTTGGCGGGCGGACCCTTGAACTCCACGCCCTTGGCCATCAGCTCGGCATGGCAGCGATCGACATCGGGAGGGCTCGGCAGTTCGACGGCGATCGCCGTGTTGTACAGGCCCTTGCCGTTCGCGGATTTGACGCCGGTGTGCTTGCCGATGTGGCCGGTCTCCCAGCAGGCGAGCGTCAGCCCGGCGCCCTTGAAATCGGCAAAGCCCTCGGCCCGGCGGCGCAGCTTGAAGCCAAGGCGCTTGGTATAAAACTCGATCGACTGTTCGACGTCCGAAACCAGGATGCAGACATCGGTGATGGCGTGGCGCTGGGCAAATTCCATGGTGGTCCTCAATAGTCGCGAAGTTCGGCCGAGCCCTGCACCTTGGCGCTGCCGCGCAGGTAGCCGCTGATCCAGATGCCGGCGATGGTGGCGAGATAGGGCAACGCCAGCAGCAGGTCGGCCGGCACGCGGTTGCCAAACACCAGTTGCGCCCGGATGCCCAGGGCCCCGACGATCGAAAAGAAACAAGCCGCCGCCGCCGAGCCCAGCGGATGACCGCCCCCGAAGATCACCGCCGCAAAACTCATGAAGCCGCGCCCCGCCGTCATGTTATATGCGAAAATCTGCAAGGTGCCGAGCGCCAGTTCAGCGCCACCGATGGCGCACAACACGCCACCCATCGTCAGGGCGATCAACCGCATGCGCGACGGATCGATTCCGGCACTGCGCGCTGCAAAGGGATGTTCGCCACACGCCGCAAGTTGCAGTCCGAAACGCGTTCGCCGCAGCAAGTACCAGAAACCGAAGACGACGATTGGCATCGCCAGCACGAAGATCGATAGCACCGAGAATGACCCGAAGCCCTCACCCAGGCGTGGCAATCCGAAAGGTGCGGTCACCGCCGCCTGGCTGCCATAGATCGATTGCACGGCAAGGTCGGTGCCACCCAGTCCCAGGCCGGTAAGGCCAAGGCCGGCGATAATCGGATTGGCTTTCAGCTTCTCGATCACGAACCACAGCAGCACCGACATCGCCACACACACGATGACAGCGAGCAGCATGGCAATGACCAGCGAGCCGGTATGGGCGACGCCAAGAACGGCAGCACAGGCCCCGGCAATCATCTGCCCTTCGAGGCCGAGGTTCCACAATCCCGAGCGCTGCGCCAACACACCCGCCAGCGTCACATAGATCAAGGGCGTGGCCGAACGCAGAATGGCGACGATCACGTCTTCCATGCAAACCACCTCGCAGGTCTGGCCAGGAACCGGAACACATCGGCCTTGGCCGTGATGAACAAAGCAATGGCCGCGTTGATGATGTCGATGGCCGCCGCCGGAAGGCCGGCCAAAACCGGCAGATAAAGAGCCGCCGAAGCCAGTCCCCCGAACAACAGGGCGACGAAGGCGATGGCGGCGATCGACAGGTTCGAAACCAACGCAATCAGGATCGCCGTGAAGCCATGCGTCGGCAGGAAACCGCTGACCAGCCGGCCATTGGGTCCGAACACTTCGATAGCGCCCGAAAGCCCGGCCAATGCCCCACTCAATAAGAAGGCCGCGAGACCCAGGCGGTTGAGTTTGCCGCCCTGCCACACGATCATCACCGGATTGCGCCCGGCGATGCTGGAGAGCACGCCATAGCTGGTGCGGTTGACCAGGAACCAGGCGGCGATGCCGGTCATCACCGTCATGGCAACGATCGGAAACGACAGGCCAACCGACGTGCTGATCCTGTACATGGCGGCCAGCGGCTTGCTCGAGCTGACTTGGCCCGTGCCCGATGGATCCTTGAGTATGCCCGAGGTGAAATAGATCAATAGAAGCGATGCGATGAAATTTGCCATCAGCGTGGTGATGACTTCATCAGCCCCCCACTTGACGCGCAGGATACCCGGCCACCACGCCCACAGCGCACCACACAGGATTCCGGCAGCGAACGATGTTGGGATTAAAATCCAAGGTGGTGCGCCATTGAGGAAATGGGCGGCGAAGGTGGCGCCGATTGCGCCCAGGTAGAGTTGACCCTGAGCGCCGATGTTGAAATAGCCGCAGCGGAACGAGATCGCCACGCCCGTCGCCGTGATGAACAGCGGCATGCCCCAGCGCAGGCTCTGCTTCCAGGCGCCGGGATGCAGGAAGGCGCCTTCGGCAATGCTGCGGAACATCAGCACGGCGGAATAGCCCGCCAGCTCGAAGACGATGCCGCACAGCACCAGTCCGAACAGCACGAAAACGGCGGCACGGGTGACAAGGTGGAAGCGTGGGTTCATTGCTGCACGCCCGTCATGGCCGCACCCACGGCAGGTAAACCATAAGGTGGTTCGAACACCCCGCTGATCCGCCCCGAAAGCATGACGGCGATGCGGTCGCTGATATCGAAGAGCTCATCGAGATCGGAGGAAATGAGAATGATCGCGCAGCCGCGATCGCGCGCCTTGCGCAGCGCCGCCCAGACGAATTCGGTGGCCCCGACATCCAGCCCGCGGGTTGGCTGGGCCGCAATGATCAGCCGCGCCTCTTCATCGATCTCGCGGGCGAGGATCACCTTCTGCGCATTGCCGCCGGAGAGCGAAGCGGCGCGTTGCCCGGTGTCGCTAAAGCGCACATCCCAATTGCGTAGAGCGTCGTTGCAGGAAGCTTTCAATGCTCCTGGGTTGATGAAGCTCAGCGCTCGTTGTTGCAGCAACTGGCGCACCGACCAGTTCTCCCACAGCGAACTCGAGAGACTGAGACCCTCGGAATTGCGCTCGAAGGGAATGACCCTCAAGCCCGCCGCACGGCGCTCGGCCAGCGGCAGATGATCGATGGCGTTTCCGGATAATGTGATCTTGCCACTCGTGCTTGGTGCCAGTGCCGATAGCACCTGCACCAGTGTCTTCTGGCCATTGCCCTCGACCCCGGCAATGCCGAGGATTTCACCCTGACGCACATCGAGCGAAATATCATGCAGCGCCGGTCCATCGGATGCACCGGCACTCGAAACGCCCTCGAGCGACAGCAGCACCGGGGCCGCGGTCCGCGTGCTCCGCGCCGTGGCAGGTGATTTGCCAAGGCCGACGGCGGCAGCCCGGCCGGCTTCGGGTGCCGTATCGCCGCTGCCGACGATCAGGCCGGCAATCCGTTTGGGAGTAAGCTGCACCACCGGCGTAGGGCCGGCAACCAGCAGCCCGCCACGCAGCACCGTGACTGTATCGGCAATCGCCATGACCTCGCGGATCTTGTGCAGGATCAGCACCACGGTCACGCCACGCGCTTTGAGTCTGCGCACCCGCTGGAACAGCCGCTCCGTGCCGCTGGGCGAGAGCACGGCGGTTGGTTCATCGAGGATGAGCAGCCGCGCCTCGGTGACCAGCGCCCGGGCGATCTCGACGCTCTGCTGGGTTTCCACTGGCAGGTCGCGCACCCGCTGCCGAGGCGCCGCGGTGATGCCGAGGTCATTGAGGTGCTGTTGCCACTTCGCCTCAAGAGACGGCCGCGTGTAGAGGCTGCCCTTGCCGCTGGCGCCGAATTCCATCGCCTCGGCAATCGTGAAGGACGGCGGCAGTGCAAAGCTCTGGTGTACCAACTCGACACCTGCGGCACGTGCCGCCTGCACCTTGCCGGTTCCCAGTTCCGTGCCGAACACCGATACGGAACCCGACTCCGGTTTCACCAGGCCGGAGACAGCGCGGGCAAAGGTTGTCTTGCCCGCGCCGTTCTGTCCCACCACGGCGTGAATCAATCCCGGTTCGAAACTGGCGCTGACGCCCGCCAGCGCTTTCACATCGCCGTAGGAAACGGAGATGTCGTGGCACGAGAGAGCGGCAACGCCTGTCGTCATCGGATCAGAGTGTGGTGTTGAAGGGAACCTTGAGGGTTCCCGACATGATGCCGGCTTTCGCCTTCTCGATCTCCGGCCACACGGCCTGGGCTTTTTTCACCAGCTCCGGCGGACCTTTTTCAACCCATACCGGCGACAGCACGAAGTCGATCACCCCGGTACCAAGACCGGTCTTGGTGTGGCCGCCCTTGAAGTCCGGACCCATTGCCTTGGACACCTCATTATAGAGCGATTGTCCGAAATCCAGCCGTACAAGTGCGGCAACCGTCGAGGGGCCGATCGCAAATTGCGCCGGGTCGATGGCGCTTACCATGCGATTCTGGCCTTCATTGGCAGCCTGGATGATGCCGGTATCGGTCGCCGCCGAGTCAGTCTGGATATAGTCGATGCCATCCTGATACATCTGGGTGGCGATCTCGTGGCCCTTGGCCGGGTCCTGGAAGGAACCGGCGAAAGCGCCAGTCACCGTGCCCGCCGGATTGGTCGCGGCGACTGCTGCCTTCAAGGCGTTGAGGTCGGCATTGAGGCCGGGGATCGAGATGCCGCCGATATAGCCGATCTTGCCGGTGTTCGAGACCTTGGAGGCGAAAATGCCAGAGAGATAGCAGCCGAGATAATAGTCGTACTCGACGGTCACCACGTTCGGCATTGGCGGATCGAAGGGATCGCCATAGATCTGGATCCACCTGGTATTGGGATATTCCGGCGCCAGCGCCTTGAAGGGTTCGGCCACTTCATTGAACGTCGAGGCGATGACGGCAGCGCCGGCATCGGCCAGGCTGCGGAATACCGATTCATAAGTCGCTGCGTCTTGCGCATAAATAGCGCGCATCTCAAAGCCCTGCTCGCCGGAGAGTTTTTTCAACGCGGCGATCATCGAGTCGACGGGACCTGCGTCACCCGCCGCCTGGGTATGAACCAAAGCCACCAGCCCGCCGGCCGCCTTGGCTTCGGCCGTGATCAGCGGACCCACCACGCCGATGGCGGCAGCGCCCGCCACGCCCTTCAGAAAGTCGCGGCGGCTGGAGCCGATGGAAATCTCGCGTGAACCTGTCATGTCTTTGCTCCTCCTGTTGTGACGGCACGACCATCCGGCCGTCTCATTGCTGAACTTGATTCAGGGATTGAACGGCGCCGGATTCATGATCTTCACGTCCTGCCGCTGTATCGCCTCCATCGCCCAAACTTCTCCGATGTACTGTTTCCATTCCGGATCGGCGCTCATTCTGGCCCGCCGCGCCTCACGGTCGGCGAGGCTGTCGTAGGACCACATGAGCACCATCTGGTGCAGCTGTCCGATCTCCGTCACATAGGCGCCGAGGAAACGGTTGAGATGCCGCTTCTGTATGGCCAGGCCCTCAGCCTCATACTTTTTCAGCCATTTGTCCACGGTGCCGGGTTTGAAAGTATAGGTGCGGTGTTCGAGGATCATGCTTGAGCTCCCGTGATGAACTGTGCCGCCTTTTCGGCGATCATGATGGCCGGTGCATTGGTATTGCCGCTGGTGATCACCGGCATGATTGAGGCATCGGCGACGCGCAATCCGTCGATGCCGCGCACTCTCAATTGCGCATCGACCACGGCATTTTCGTCCGTACCCATCTTGCAAGTGCCGACCGGATGCAGCGTGGTCAGCGCATTTTCGCGCAGCCATGAGATGAGGTCCCCGTCGGTCTTGAGCTCCGGCCCCGGCGCCAGTTCGCGGCCGCGATATTCGTCAAAGGCTTTCTGGGCTATGACCTGGCGCATCATGCGAATAGCGGCGAGTATTGTTGCGCGGTCGAATTCGGCGGCGAGATAGTTGGCGCGGATCACTGGGGGTTCGGCCGGATTTGAAGACCGCAAGGTGATGCTGCCGCGGCTCTGCGGGTTCACCGGCCCGACGCGGATCGAGAAGCCGTGATTGATTTCGGCAGGCTGCCGTCCAAACAGCTTCGGCCAATGCAGATTGGCGGTCTTTTCCAAGGCCGGCATGAAGTGAGCCTGAATGTCCGGCGCAGCAAGCTCCGGCCTCGACTTCATGAAGGCACCAGCCTCGTAGGGAAAGGTTGTGGCAACGCCAGTACCGGTCAACGCCGCCTGGATGATCGACAGTGTGAGCCTGTCGATCCGCAGGTTGCCATAAAGCGACACTGGCCTAAGGCATTCATAGGCCAGCACGCAGTCCACATGATCCTGCAGGTTGCGGCCAACGCCGGGAAGATCATGCACAACCGTCAGGTCATGCTTGCGGATTTCGTCCGCCGGTCCGATGCCGGAAAGCAGCAACACCTGTGGTGAGTTGACGGTGCCCGCCGACAGCACGACTTCGCGGCCGGCACGCGCCCGCTTCCTTGTCCCGGCGATCCCATAGTCGACGCCCACCGCTCTGCCGTTCTCGATGACGATGCGTTCGGTGAGCGCACCGGTCTTGACGGTCAGGTTGGCGCGGCTGAGAGCCGGATAAAGAAAGGCCCTGGACGTCGACCAGCGCTTGCCGTCCTTGATGGTGAAGTCGTAGCGGCCGAAGCCTTCCTGGACAGCCCCGTTGAAATCATCGTTGAAGCCATGGCCCGCCTCGACCCCGGCCTTGACGAAGACATCGAACAGCTCATTCTTGCCGCGCGCCCGGCACACGGTAAGTTCGCCATGCTTGCCATGAAAGTTATCGGCGCGCTCCACATGCGTTTCCGATCGGCGGAAGGCTGGCAGCACCTCGTCATAGGACCAGCCGGGCAGGCCCATCTGCGCCCAGCGGTCATAGTCATGGGCGTTGCCGCGCACATAGATCATGCCGTTGATGGTCGAGGAACCGCCCAGCGCCTTGCCGCGCGGCCAGTAGATGCGCCGGTTGTTGAGGTGCGGTTCGGGCTCGGTGCGATAGTGCCAGTTGTAGAGACCCGAATGCATGAGCTTGCCCATCAGCATGGGCAGGCGGAACAGCGGATTGCGATCCCGCGATCCGGCTTCCAGCAGCAGGACCCTGGTTGCGGGATCGGTCGAGAGCCGATTGGCGAGCACGCAGCCCGCCGAACCGGCACCAATCACCACATAGTCGTAGTCCTCCTCGCTGGCGCGGGTCACCATGCAATGGCCTCGCTGCCCATCGCCGCGAGCATTTGATTGCAGGCGATGAACGGGTTGGGCAGCGCCAGATATTCATCGCCACGCGCCGGATGCGGGCGCAAGACTGTGTGGTTCGGATTGACTCCCGCCAACGCCAATGTGTCTGCCGCGGCATCGCCAAACCCGGCGCAGACCAGAGGCGTTCCCCGCGCCGCCAGGGCTTTCAGCACCGCGACAATGAACGGCCGCCAGATCGGCAAGTGGCCACGCGACTGATGCGGATCGATCGACACCTGGAAGCGCGACAAGGTGAGCGAGGAGTTGAGCAGCAGCACGCCCTGGCCGACCCATCGATCGGCGAGCCGCGAGGCAGGTTCGATGGCAAGCCGCCCCGCTTCGATGTCCGCCAGTGTGCGCGGCCATCCGGCAAAGCTTCCGGCATAGGCCGGGTCGCCGCTCCGTGCCGCCACGATCTGCTGCATGAAACAGCGGATGCTCACCGAAAACATCTTGTTGAGTTCGCGCCACTCCGCGACATTGCCTGCCTCGAAGGCGCGGCCCGTCGAAAAGGCGGCGCAAGGGTAGGGGTCCTGGCCAAGCAGCACGCAGCTCACTTGATTTGGCGCAATGTCATCGAAGGCATGGAACATGTGGGCGCCCTTGGGCGCACCGGGAAAACCGCGGCCGCGGCGCGCCGGGAAAACCGGCTCCCAGTCTTCATGCGCAAGCATGGGATCAACGTCCGCGAAGCCCAGCGTAACGCCGGCGGCAACCGGCTGCCACTCGGGCGGCAGATCGCCCTGCCAGCCCGCAAGCACGGACTCCATCGCCTGGCGTAACGTAGTGCGCAACGCCCACTCCCTTGCTGCCGGGCGGGAAAACTATTCGAGATGACAGAATTGTCAAGAATCAATTGATCGCTTATTGACAAGATTGTCAGCTTAATGCGGTAAGCCCGGTCCGTGGCCTATCGCCGTTTTCCGAGGCAGATCATGACAAGGCCGAAAACACCGGCAAAAAATCCGCCCGCTCAGGAGGCGCGCATCCGGGCCCGCACCGAGGCCAGGATCCTCAAGGCGGCGTCGATTGAATTTGCGCGCAAAGGCCTCGATGGCGCGCGCATCGCCGAAATCGCCGAACGCGCCGGGCTGCCTCATCCCAATGTCTATTACTACTTCCGCACCAAGGAGAGCATCTACCGGCGGCTCATCGGCATGCTGATCGCGGATTGGGACAGGGCGCTGGAAAACATCTCCGCGGAGCGCGATCCGATGGCGGCGATTTCAGACTATGTGCGCGCCAAGTTCGAACATGCCCGCACCCATTCGACCGAGACCAGGCTGTTCGCCAGCGAGGTGATGACCGGTGCGCGGTTCCTGACGCCATCGACGCGCCGCCATATGCGCGCCATCACGACGCGTCATGCGAAGGTGATCGACGGTTGGATTGCCGAAGGCAAGATCGCGCCCGTCGACAGCCGGCACTTCCTCGTCATGATCTGGGCCACATCCGAGTTCTATTCCTTTCTCGAGCCACTGGTCTGCGATGCGCTTGAAGTGAGAGCGCTACGGCCGGACAATTTTGCAAGCGGGGCGGACGCCTTGATCGAAATCTTGAAACGCGCCTTGACACGTGATGCCTGAACGGCGCGTCACTCGCTTTGCGGTGGCTGTCGCTCATGGCGCTCATCGTACCGGAGGCGAGTGTCCTCTTCACCAGCACTTGGCGCGCCATGTTGGCGAGCATGGCCGGGTGGCACATGATGGCTTGCTTCTGAACGCCGAGAGTGCCGGACGTATCAAACACGTGCGTCACCGATGCAATCGCGCGGCCGAAGTACCATTATTCATAGACGGCATGGAGCGCCAGACCTTCCGCGAAATGTTCCGGATGGTGCTTGTCGAATTGCGCCGTCCAGCAAGCTTCGTCGACGGCCTGCGCGAGGACGCGATGATCGAGGTTGTCCTCATGGAATAGCGAGTCTGGATCAAACGTAACAGTACCATATGGCTTCAGGCGGCGGATGGCGTGGATGATGCGTTCGCGCAAGGCCACACGCGAAACGTCGCCCAAAACATCGGTTTGCCAACCCAGGTCCTCAACGGCGGCAATTCCAAGTACCGCTGCCGCATGACGGAACTTGCCGGCATTGCGCCCGATCGTTTCCGCTTCATCAAGGGCTACGGAATCCCATCGATCGTCCGTCACCCTCAAGCAATGAATGTGCCATCCCGCTCCTGCCCACATGGCGATGACACCGCCAACAAACATGGCGGCATCATCAGCCGGTGCCGGACGACGCGGCAATCGCGACAAGATAATTGCGGGTGACCGTTTCAGCCCGTACCTCGTCGCCATCGGCGATGGCATGGAAAATCCGGGCCAACTGTTCATGGGTGTGACTGCGCACAATTTCCGCCACCTCGCCATTCCGGCGGCGGCCGTCGAACTTATGGTCTGCCCGCGCCTTGACGATCTGGTCAAAAGTCCACAGGAGAAAGTCATTGCCGGAGGCCACATAGTAGGTACGCGAAAACCGATAGATGCGAGATTTGAAGTCGATCCAGCTGCCAGGCTCGAGAATGGCATCAAGCGCCGCCTTCATCAGCATGACATGAGCCTCCATCAGATGCCGTGCCGCCAGTGCGGCCACACCCGGCTCCAAGGTAAGCCTGGCCTCGATCGTTTCCAGAAAGGAATGCTTGTGCGGCGCCCGGATATCGACATCCGCGTCAATGCGTTCAATGATTTGTGGAGCCTGCGCGGACAGCCAAGTACCCGAACCGACCTTGCGGGAAATGAGACCCATCTCGTTCAGGATCAGGAGCGCGTCCCGCACCTGCTGACGTGAGGCGCCAAGTGTTTCCGCCAGTTTGCGCTCATTAGGCAACTGCGAGCCTGGCACGTAGCGGCCTTTGCGAATGGCCTCCATCAGGGCTGTGTGGATGGCGGAGGTTTTGACCGGCTGACGATCGGCCCTGGCGGCACGCGGATTTTGGTGTTCGGTCATTCATGCCACCAAATGTCATGCACGCTGACCGTAGGCCCGATCAAGACGCAGTTTCAGATCGGCGATGAATCCTGGCGTAATGGTTGCATCGTGAGCGAGGGAGTGCCAGAGCGGCAGCGAATTGACATAAGAGCGCATGCCCGTAAGCCCCTCTTCAGCCTGTGCCCAGTTCAGGCCCATGGCCGGTGGGCGCACGTCAAGCCCAATCGCGGCAATCGCATCCATCATTTCATCGGCACCCTTCTCGTGCAACATGCAACCAACGACAATTCCCAGGCCCACGGGCTGGCCATGCAAGAACTTTTTGCCGGTCTGCTTTTCGAGTGTGTAGAAAAGAAAATGGTCGGTGCCTTCAATGTGGCGCGGGCACCAGCCGGAGCCGTGAAATGACGTGCCCCACTTCAATCCATCGACCAGCGCGTCGATTCCGGCGTCGGTCATGTTTCTGATGCCATCGATGTTTTTCAGTATGGCATTGACTTTCGACAACGACTGCTTTGCCAGGCCCTCGTCATAAGGCCACTTCGTCTCGATCTTTCCGTTGTCGCGGGCGTATTGCCAGTCGAGAACGCCCGTTTGGAAACAGAGGATGTCACCGATGCCAGACCAGTTGAGATGGCGGGGTGCCGCCCGCAATACATCATAGTCAATAAACACGCATTCCGGCACGGCAAAGCCGCGATAGATGACCTTGCCGTTCTCGCGAACGCCCGAGCGGTGCGAATAAACCGCGTTGACCGATAGCGCCGTCGGCGCCTGGAACAGTGGCAAGTTGCGCCGCCAGGAAAAGTACTTCGCAACATCAAGGGCCTGTCCGCCACCAAGGCCAATGATGGCGCGAACATCTTTCAAGCCTGCGGCGTCACGATCGAGATCGCTCTGCTCAATCGAGTCTGCCAGATAGACCTGGAAGTCCGCGCCTTCGAACTCATGTTTGAACTTGTCCCAGAGGTCCGGCATCGTCACAACCAGGAACGGCGGGTTGACGAAATTCTTGAACTCGCCAAACAGGCCACGCCCCATGACCGTTGGAAAACCGTAGTCGAGACAGGCGTTGCACATGGATTGCTCCTCTCAATTCGCCGCAGTCAACCCGCCACCAACAGCGATGCATTGACCCAGTGACGTGGTTCGAAAGATCAGATCGAAGAAACAGGAAAACACCAGCACAATCCCGCGGCGTTCCGGCCCGGCCGGGCGGCAGCTTGCGGCGGCCGCGGCACGCGAGAGATTGAGACCGCCCTTGAGAAGAGAGTTCATCCCTTGATCGCTCCCGAGGAGAGGCCGGACACGAGGGCGCGCTGAGCCACAACTGTCAGAATGGCGATCGGGATAATCGCAAGGGCCGATGCCGCGGCCATCGGGCCCCAGTCGAGATTCCTTGTCGATATGAAGCCCGCGATGAAAACCGGTAGCGTCCTGGCGCTATTTCCCGCAAGCAAGACCGGGATCAGGAACTCGTTCCACGCCAGCAAGGCCACAAAAATGGTCGTCGCGGCCATGCCTGGCAGGATAAGCGGCAGAACGACATGGATGAGGATCTGCCAGCGCCTGGCGCCGTCAACTGCGGCGCTCTGTTCCAGAGCGATCGGGATCTGTTCCACAAAGGAAATCATCAACCACACGGCAAACGGAATATTCACGGCCGCATACATGACAACCAGCATGAGGCGATTGTCGTAAAGTCCCAACCGGGAAACAATTTGGAACAGCGGCACCATGATGACAATGGCGGGCACCGCGCGGATCAGCACCAGACCTACTTCAAGCGAGCCGCGGCCGCGGAATCGGGGCGAACGCGCCAGGGCATAGGCGGCCAACGTCGAGATGAAAACGCAGAGGAGCGTCGAGGCAAGCGTAATGACGATGGTGTTCACGCATGTTTGCCAGAAGCCACGTGTTTCGAATATTGCCGAGTAGTTTTTCAGCGTCGGCTCAAAGTTGAAGAATTTTGGCGGAAACACAAATGTGTCGTCGCGCTGTTTAATGGAAGTTGACACAGTCCAATAGACCGGGAACAGCGCGACGAATGCCGCCAGCAACAAGACAAGATAGCTCAGGCCCCCGGCCAGCCGCTTTCTCGCTTTTGTTCTCATCGTGCGTACTCCGTTGCACGGCGCCACATGACATAGATGGGTGCCACCAGGATCACCATGAGCACACCGAGTGCGGCTGCGCGCGATGTCTGGAAAAAGATGAAGCCCGTGTTATAGGTAAGCATGCCGAGAGTCTGTGTGGCTGTACCTGGGCCGCCCTTGCCGGTGAGAATGAAGATGAGGTCAAACATTTTCAGGCAGTCGATGACGCGGATCATGGCAATCACCAGAATCACCGGAAGCAGCGCGGGCAGTGTGACATGGAAGAAAATCTGCGAAGCGCGTGCGCCGTCAATCGCTGCTGCTTCGCCCGGGCCTTTCGGTAGCCCGGCCAGGCCCGCCAGCGCAATCAGCATGACGAAGGGGATGGATTGCCAGCTGTCAACGATGGTCACCGCCAAGATGGCGGCCCAACGCCAGCCCATCCAATTCGGTCCATGAATGCCGATCTGGGCGAGGGCCCAGTTGATCACGCCCAGATCGGCATCAAACAGAAATCGCCACATCAAGCCAACGGCAACGGGTGTGAGCAGCATGGGGATCATGAGTGCGGTTCGGAAGAATTGCGTGCCGGCAAGATTTCGATGCAGCAACAGGGCAAGCCCCACGCCGAGCGGAATTTGCACCAGGATGGCCAGCACAATCAGGACCAGGGTTACCCAGATCGATTCCCAGAAACGGGGGTCAGCAAATGCCTGGGCATAGTTTTCAAGACCAATGAACTTCGCCGCCACAAAGGCGCCCAATGTCTCGTTGCGGAACGAAAGATAGAATGCGCCGAGGATAGGCAAGGCAAAAACGGCGACGATCAGCAGCCATGCGGGCAGAACGAGAATTTCGGCCAAACGTGCATTGGCGCCTTCAATACTCTTCGACCTGCGTCCGACGCGAGCGGCTGGCATCAGTTGGCACTTTCAACCCGACGGGTGCGGCACGGCCGCACCCCAGTGATGTTGCTTCGCTTACTTCGCGTTTTCCTGGGCGAGAATGGCCTTCTCGGTTTCCTGGAGTGCATCAAGGCCCGCCTTCACCTCAACCGAGCCGTTCATGATTCCCGCCAGCGTGTCGAGTGCGGCCTTTTCAAATTCCGGCCAGACGCGGATTTGCGGATAGCGCTCGATGCGCGTGCCTTCCGGAATGTCGAGCACGGGGAGATAGGGATATTTCGCCACAAGTTCCGCGTCGCCTGTGATGGACTTGCGGCCGATCGCAGCAGCACCGGCGTTGAGGTAGTTCTTGGCATTTGACTTGCCGAGCACGAACTCCAGGAACTGCCAGGCAAGGTCCGGGTTCTTTGCATCGGAGGGAATGCCGATGTTCCAACCCGCGAGATGGGTGACGTCAACAGCCCCCTTGGGCATGGGTGCCGTGCCAATCTCGCCCATGTGCTTCTGGTTGGCGGGATCGGTCAGCATGCCCCAATAGCCGGAGTATTGCACCATGGCGCCGATGTCGGTGGATAGGAACTTTATCGTTGCATCGTCGCTCGAGGCCGAGATTGCACCCTCAGGCGCGTAGGCAAGCATGTCCTTGAGGAATTGCGTGCCGACAACCGCTTCCGGCGTGTTGACTGTGGGATTGTAGTTCTCGTCATAGAGTCTGCCGCCGAAACTCCATACCATGGTCATCCACCACCAGGAGACGTTGGGTCCGAAACCGAAAATTGCGCCATCGCCCTTGCCGGACTCCTTTACAGCCTTGGCATTGGCCTTGTACCCGTCCCAGGTCGTGGCAGGCTTCAAGCCCAGCGCTTCATAGATGTCTCTGCGGTACCACTGGATGAATGGTTCGGTGGACAGCGTCAGGCCTAGAGTCTGTCCTTTATACTTGCCATAGTCCTGCTGACCCTTGCTGAAGTCGGCGATGTCATAGTCCTTCGAGGCTGCAATGCGCCCGTCGAGCGGCATCATGGTGCCCGCCGCGCCAAAGGGTGTAAGGAATGAGTTGTCGAACTGTGCAACATCATATTGTCCCTGCTTGATCTGGACGGAAAGCATCAGCTTCTGATGCATTTCGCCATAGGGAATTTCCGTGACATTCACCTGGTGGCCCGTGGCCTTTTCGAAGGCGGGAATGAAGGACTGGATGGCAGTTGACGAAGGCGAAGGGCTCAGGAACAGATTCAGTTCGCCAGCCCAGGAAAATGTTGCGGTGGCCAGCAGAATGGCAGCTGCTGAAAATAGCTTCCTTGCAAACGGCATGATGTTTCCTCCTGTGATGCCAGTCCTGCCGGGTGGGACGTTGCCCGTACTCAGGCCGCGCCTGCGTGGCGGCTTGATTGCAAGTGAACACCTAGAGGTCAACCAATGTCAACGGCGAATTTGGCGAAGGAACAGCTTAGGAATTACAGTCGCGGCCGCTTTCCAAATCCGCAAGACTTTCTACGAATTGACAAAGCGAACCGTCCTTGGGCAGTATCCCATAAATGGTTGGCCATTAGACAGGCCTCGATACAAGGACCGGCAATGGCAACGGTTTCACTTTCAGGTGTCGGTAAATCCTACGGCGCGGCGGAAGTGGTGCGCGGCATCGACCTCGACATTGCCGATGGTGAATTCATCGTCCTGGTTGGTCCGTCGGGCTGCGGCAAGTCGACAATCCTGCGGATGATTGCCGGACTGGAAGACATCACTCGGGGTGAAATCAGCATCGGCGGCAAGGCCGTCAACGAGTTGGAGGCCCGCGAGCGAAACCTCGCCATGGTTTTTCAGGACTATGCACTCTATCCCAACATGACGGTTGAGGCGAACATCGGTTTTGGCCTCAAGATGAATGGCGTTCCAGCGGCTGCGCGTGCAGCGCGCGTGCGGGAAGTCGCGAAGCTCCTGCAGATCGAGCCCTATCTTGAACGCAAACCGCGCGCCCTCTCCGGCGGCCAGCGCCAGCGCGTCGCCATGGGCCGCGCGCTTGCACGGAAGGCCCAGCTCTTTCTGTTCGATGAGCCGCTCTCCAATCTCGATGCCAAGCTGCGCATGGAAGTCCGTACACAGATCAAACTCCTGCATCGCGATCTCCGCATGACCTCGGTCTTCGTCACCCACGACCAGACAGAGGCCATGACGCTTGCCGATCGGATCGTCTGCCTTGAAAACGGCAGCATCGCGCAGGAGGGTACACCGGAAGAACTCTATGCGCGGCCCGTCAATTTGTTTGTGGCAAGCTTCATCGGTTCGCCGCAGATCAACCTCCTGCCCGCCACCATCATCAGCGGAGCACTACGATTGGCCGATGGGCAAGTAATCAAGCCGGCAGAACCCCAAGCACTGGAAGACGGGCGTTCCGTCCTGGCGGGCTTGCGGCCGGAAGACTTGACGGACGAGTCACGCATGAGCTCGATGACCAGCCCGCAGTCCTTGCAGTTCGATTATCTCGTCCCGGAAACTCTGGGCTCGGACACCTATCTGATTGGAGATATTGCCGGCACGCGTGTGACCGCGCGCTGCGCACCGGTGACGCGGCCCAAGGCAGGCGCCAGGATCACGCTGCACGCTGACACCAGTCACCTTCATCTCTTCGATCCGCACACCCAACAACGCATCTGATACCTCCATGCCGATCAGGCCAAAAGACATCAAAGCCTTCCGCACCGCCTTAGGCCGCAACCTGCTCGCCGAAATTCCAAACTTCGTGGCTTGTCCCTATCTCGTCGTCACCATGGAAGACCTTTGGCCGCAACTGAAGGCGCAGTTTCCGGACGGCCAAGCGGTGTACTTCGTGCGCAGCATGGAGCGCGCCGATCTTGAATCCGCCCTGCCCGGGATCAAGCCCTATGCTTCCGTCATCGGCCTTGGCGGCGGCCAAGCCATCGATGCCGCGAAGTATTTCGCTTGGCGACTGGACCTGAAACTGCACCAGTTCCCCACATCGCTGTCCGTCGATGCCATGTATGGCCATCGCGCCGGTGTGCGCGACAATCGGGCCGTGCGCTATGCCGGCTGGGCCATTCCCGAATGCGTCTACTTCGACTACGGCATACTGGAAGCGGCGCCCAGTCATATCAACCGCGCCGGCATTGGCGATGTCTTCTGCTTCTTCACCGGCGTGTGGGATTGGCAATATGCCAACCGCACCGGCAAGTGCGAAGTACGCTGGCCCTATGACGAAGGGCTGGCCGCCCAGTCATTGCAGCTGGCGGAAGCCGCACTCCATGGCAAACAAGCCATCCGTGATCTGACACCGGAAGGTCTCGACCTCATCATCGACGCTTTCAAGTGGGGTGGCGCCTCCTATCACGGTGCAGGCTGGTGCCCGCGCCACATTGAGGGCGTTGAGCATTTCATTTTCTACGCGCTCGAAGCCCGCACTGGCATCAAGTTCCTGCACGGCCAAGCCGTCTGCCTCGGCCTCATCGCCGGAGCGGCGATGCATGAGCGAAGAGCCGGGGAACTGCGCCAAGCCGTGGCCGACATCGGCGTCGACATCCGGCCGCAAAGCATGGGGCTGACCTGGGAGGACGTGGACGCGACATTGCTGGGATTGCGCAGCTTCGTGCGCGACAACAATCTGCCCTATGGAATTGCTCATGATCTTGAAGTCGATCGCGTTTTTCTTGAGAGATTTAGGCGGACCGTTGACGCGGCCTAATCCGCCGCAGTCACTATCCGGTCGGCTATCTTCTCCGCCACCATCATGATCGGGGCCTGGATATTCGCTGTGGGCACGCGCGGCATGATGGAGCCGTCGATGACCCGTAAACCCTCAATGCCATGCACGCGGCCCTCGCCGTCGGTGACGGCCATCTTGTCCGTGCCCATGCGGCAGGTGCCGGCGGGATGGTGTTCGGTGTTGGCGTTGTTGCGCAGCCAGCCGGTGATGCCGGCATCGCTGGCGCCGTCGAGATTAGGATCAAGAGAGGCGGTGCGGAAGTCGTCCCAGGGTTTCTGCGCGGCCATCTCGCGGGTGCGCTTGATGCCATCCACCATTTCTTTCACATCGCGCGCATCGTCGAGATAGTTGAAGTGAATGGCCGGATGGGCCCGGGGGTCCGCTGATTTCAAGCGAATGCGGCCGCGGCTGTAGGGGCGCATCTGGCTGACGAAATACTGGAAGCCATCGCCTAGCACCACCTTGCCATCCTGAAAATCCGCGAGAAAGCCCAGGAACTCATGCTGCATGTTGATGTAGGGTGCGCCCGAACCACTGTCGAAGAAAGACCCGACTTCAAAGAAGTTCGATGCGCCGAGGCCACGCTTGAACAGCAGCCACTCCAGGCCGATCCGGGCACGGCCCATCATTCCAAGTTTGTTGCTGATCGAGACGGGCTTGTTGCAACCGTAGCGCAGCGGCGCCACGATGTGGTCCTGCAGATTTTCACCCACGCCCGGTAAATCCCGCGCGGCCGCGATGCCATGTTCGCGCAAGTGATCGGCGGGCCCGATGCCGGAGAGCATCAGCAACTGCGGCGAGGCGATGGTGCCGGTCGAAAGAATCACCTCGCGGCGCGCTTCGATCATCATCGTGCGGCTGCCGATCACGCACTCAACACCGGCGGTCCGCAAACCATCGAGGCGCAGCTTGGTAACAAAGACATCGGTCTTGATCGTCAGATTGGCGCGGCCCATTGCCGGCTTGAGATAAGCTTCGGCGGCACTGCAGCGCACGCCATTGCGGATATTGGCTTGCGTCAGATGCGTGCCGTCTTGCGGGCCGCTGTTATAGTCGCGTGCCTGCGGCAAGCCCCAGGCCTCGCCGGCCCGCAGGAAGCGCTCATAGAACACATGATCGCCCTTGCTCTCCACAATGCTCATCGGGCCATCGCGGCCGCGCTCTGGTGTCGGCGCGCCGAGCCAGGTTTCGAGTTTCTTGAAATAGGGCAAGCACTCCGCATAGGACCAGCCCATGAGGCCGAAGTCTTTCCAGCCGTCATAGTCCTTGGGGTTGCCGCGCACCCAGACCATGCCGTTGATTGCCGAACTTCCACCAAGGCCGCGCCCACGGGCCTGGCCCAGACGGCGGTTATTCAGATGCGGTTCGGGTTCGCTTGCGTAGCGCCAATTGTAGATCTTGCTCTCGATCGGGTAGGTCAATGCGGCAGGCATGCGGATCGTGAGAGCGTCGGCAACGGGGCCGGCCTCCAATAGGCACACGGTCACATCCTTTTTAGCCGAGAGCCGGTTGGCGAGAACACAGCCTGCCGAACCGGCGCCGGCAATCACATAATCATAGGCAGCCATATCAAACGATACCCGTGACCTTGGTGGCGTTGAGGACATTACCCGCAGCGGAGCCACCAGCTTCCGCCAACGGAAATTGCGGCAACCGGATGAGGATCGCTTCCATCGGCGGGTTCAGGTCTGACAGGGAAACTTCGCCCGCGAATGAAGCCTTCACCGGACCAACCTTGATGACCACCGCCGCCTTCATTTCGGTGGGCGAGACAACGTCAATCACCTGCTACAAGCCCATGCGAGTGCGGCAACCCCAACCATGAGAGCTGTTCAACGGAACCGTACATGCAGCAAATATGAACGAACGGAGAAACATTTACAAATCGGCTGTTTGCTTGGACAGATGCCATGAAAACCTGGCGGCCAGCCATAGCCGGCGGCCCATGCTCTGCCATTGGCTTGGACGAATGCTGCAAGTGCAGCGCGGGCCGGAGCCGCCACCGTTGTGGGTTGGATGCAAGACATTTCGGAAGTTCGTGCTTTCTGGCGTTCAGGCAGGAGCGGCCAGCAGCGCTTCATACGCGGCAGCCCAACCGGCCAGTGGCTTCGCGATGGTCATGTTTCTCTCAAGAAGAGGACAAGTGGATTTTCCCGTTGCCGCCTCCGCTCCGAACAGCGGCGCACCAGCAGCCGCGTATCTTCCTGTTCGATGAAGCGCTGTCCAATCTTGATGCGGCGTTGCGCGTGCAAACGCGCATTGCGTTCTCGCGCCTGCATAAGGATGTGAATGCGACGATGATTTACGTTACCTATCACCTAGTTGAAGCGATGACGCTTGCCGACAGAATTGTGGTCATGCGCGCCGAAACCGCGAAAGGCAGGGAGAGGATATTCCAGGCGGAGTTGGACAGCTCATTGGCCAAGCTCGCGGGTTTTTGTTTGGCGAGCCTTTATCTTTTTGGCAGCCGGCGGGTGCGCCATTGAAATCAAGGGCAACTGCTATCTGCTGGTACAAATTCTTCAAACGGGATAGGAGCATCCCATGTGTTCGGCGTGCGGATACCCGGCAGCCCCGGGCCATTGGACGGAAGCTGGTGCCGCGAGCATCGGTGACCGGCTGCGCTCGCGGTTTCGCCAGGCTCAGGTTCTGAAGCGGGTTCTGGCGCCCTATGGCCTGCAAGCCCATGATGGCGGGTTGGTGCCCGGCATTCAACTTGCGACGCAAACGGGAGATCAGGCCATCGTGCGCGATTTGACCGCGGTCTGGGCCGCCGCGGAGAAGATGAGCGGCAAAGCCGTCGATCCCCTGGCGCCCTGCTTTGTTGGCTGACCGGTGAACCAGGCGGAGGGGCAAGAAAAGCCCGAGGGGCGCATGCGGCTCTCCGTGCTGGGCGGCTATCTGGGCTCGGGCAAGACAACCTGGCTTCGCCATCAACTGCATGCAGGCGGGTTCAAGGACGCATTTGTGATCGTCAATGAAGCGGCGGAAACGCCGGTTGACGACGCCCTGCTGCAGAACGCATCGCGGCTCGCAGTTCTGGCGGGCGGTTGCGCCTGCTGCACTGGCAAGGCCGAGTTCATTGCCTGTCTGCGCCAGCTTTGTGACGAGCGCAGCAAACTGGCTTCCAATGAGGCACGCCTTGAACGCATCGTCCTCGAGACCAGCGGTCTTGCTGACCCGGGCCCCATCGTCGAGGCCATTCGCAGCGATCCGGTTCTGGTTCACCACATCATTGTGAGTGAGGTGCTGGTCACCGTCGATGCGCTGCACGCCCTCGAGCAGCTGCGCAGCGAGCCGCTGGGCCGGCGGCAAATCGAAATCGCCGATTGCTTCATGATCACCAGACTCGACGAAGCGCCCGAGAGCGATGTGCGGAAGTTATTGGCAACGCTGCAGGTCATGAATCCCGGCGCGGCCATGTTCGGCTCGGTCAAAGGCAGCGAGGCGGCCCTTCCCGATTTTGCCGATGCTGAACCTGAAAACCTGTTGCCGCTCTCCGGAAGTGATGATCAGCCGCCGATCTTTCCGGCGCGCATTGTCATCGACGAGACAATCGACTGGACGGCCTTCAGCGTTTGGCTTTCGGCACTATTGCATGCGCGCGGCAACGATGTGGTGCGGGTCAAAGGCGTGGTGCGCACACCTGCCGGGCGCCTGCTGGTGCAAACGGTCCGCAAGATCGTGCAGTCGCCTGAGATTCTACCGGAACAGGACGGCCGCCCGGACCGCGAGGACAATGTCATCGTTGTCATCGGGCGCGGTTATGAGGCGGAGGCCTTGACGAAGTCGCTGCGCTACTTTGCCGGCACTTCACCTTAGTCTACGACAAGAGGGTTCAGACATGACACGGCCACCATTGCTTGAGGAAACGCTGCTTTCACCCGAGCAAAGACTGATCTTCGACAGGATCTCATCGCCCCCAGCACGCTCTCGCCGTCATCCATCCCGTCGCTGCTGATGGGGCTTGCCGTAGGTGCCGTGAACGGCATTATCATCACGCTGCTCAAGGTGCCATCGCTGGTAACGGCGATCGGCGTCAACTCCGTTCTCTTCGGCATCACGCTTATGGTTTCGGAAAGCGTGCCGAACCAGGCGGCCCCGCAATTCACACAGTTCATCATCGGATTGACCCTGGGCATCCCTAATTCCATCTGGATCGCCCTGCCGGCCGCCGCGGCTGCCTTGTTCATCATCGAGCGCACCAGCATCGGCCGGCGGTTTATCGCCACCAGCGTCAGCCCGAAGGCGGCGCATGCGGTTGGTATCGCGGTCGAGCACTACCAAATCGCCATCAACATGGCAGCGGGCCTGTGTTACGCCATCGCCGCGGTGCTGCTGGCGGGTTTCCTTTCGGTACCAAGCCTATTCTGCGGCAACCCCTATATCCTGGCCAGCGTCGCAGCCATCGTGGTTGGCGGCAACTCGGTTGCAGGGGGCGCGCGCGGCAGTATTCTGGCGACCATCATCGGCGCAATCTTCCTGACTTTTCTTGGACAGCTGGTGTTGTCGGCCGGCATGGAACGCTCCATGCAGAATGTGGTGGAAGCGTTGATCGTCATCGGCGGCGTCGGCCTGCCCATGTTGCTCAGGCGCAGCAAGGCGGCGGCGGTCGCCACGGCTCCAACGGCAATTGCTGAGTCATCAGCAGCCAAAGCAGAATCGATGAGTGCGCCGGTCCTGCAGCTCGGAAGCATTCAAAAGTCATTTGGCGCTGTTCATGCCCTGAAAGGCGTGGACTTCGTGGCCTAACCGGGCGAGATCCATGCCATCGCCGGTGAGAACGGGGCCGGGAAGTCAACGATGATCGGCGTCGCCGCCGGCGTGCTGCGCGCTGATTCGGGTTCGATCCTGCGAACTTCCTGATGCCCAGGTGGGTGGCCACCCACAAGGCAAGTTATGGGGAGGGATGCAAACTTGGTGGAAAGCCCATCGATATCAACAACTGGCGCGTGGCCAAGAGCATCTTTGTCGCGGCGGACGAGGCCACCGCACGCAACTATGCGCGTGGAACGCGCAGCCCTTATGTGCATTACTACAATCCGCTGTTCACCAAACTGGTGCGGACCGGCCGCTCGAACCTGTTCAAGGAGGATCCGGACATGGCGGATTCAGCACTCACGCTCGACATGGTTCTGGGTCGTTGCGTTAGCCACGGAACGCCTGCACAAGTGGCCGAGCAGCTCCTGGAATTTCGCGCTGAAGTCGGGCCGTTCGGCACGCTGCTTTACGCCGGACATGACTGGGCCGACCCCGGTCTCGCCAAAACCTCGATGCGCCTGATGGCGGAGGACGTGATGCCAATGGTCAACAGGCATATCGGTCATGGCGTCCTCGCCGGGGCTGTTTCGTGAACAAAATGCAGTATGTCGATGGGCATGGAGCGCGGCTCGCATTCGCCAGTGATGGTGCCGCGCATTTGCCGTGGCTGGTTGTTTCGAATTCACTGGCGGCTGACCATAGGCTTTGGGATCCACAGTTGGCGGCCTTGACGCCGATCCGCCGTGTCGTCCGCTATGACACGCGCGGTCACGGCAAGAGTTCGGCCGCCGCCGGACCATATGACTTCAAACTGCTGTGTGGCGACGCGATTGCCATCATGGTTCGCCTGGACATCGGTTCGGCTGATGTCCTTGGGCTGTCACTCGGTGGCATGACGGTGCTGGGACGGGCGGATCGAGGCGGTCCAGAGTGGTGGAATGACCGCCGTCGCCGAGGGCACGCTGGGCCGCTGGTTCACCGATGCCGCGCGGCACCGGCAGCCCGGGATCATCGCACATGCCCGCGAGATGATCCTGGCCACCTCGGGCAACGGATATCGCGGTTGTGCCGAGGCCATCAAGACTCTCGACTACCGCCGCCGCTTGCCGCAACTTAAGCGGACCCGGCGGCCGCACCCGAACCATGCGCGACATGGCAGATGCCACGCCAGATTCGCAGTTTGAGATCATCGCCAATGCCGCTCACCTGGCGAACCTGGAAAATACCGCGCAGTTCACTCAGGTCATTTGCGCCTTTCTGAATGCCACTCCATGAGCCCCTGGCAGACAGCGGCGGCAAAGAACTTCCGCTTGTTTGACAACCGGTGCCGGGCCTCACGAAGCGTTTCCTCTCAGGTCTTTGCCCGCCACAGCCGGTGCGGCGTATCCTTCTCGTAACCCAGCTTGTCGAAACTGGCGATCTCCAGCACCTGTCCCCATGGCGCCTTGAAATAGACCCAGTTGAATCCGGCGAGCGGCCCTGAGTCGACGCTGTTCGGGCCATCGAGCATTTCAACGCCCATGGCTTTGAGCCGGTCGGCGGACGCGAAGACATCCTCGACCTCAAAGCAGATATGCGTACCGCCCACTTCCGAACTGCGTTTTTGCGGCGCCGATTTATCTTCGCCGCTGTACTCGAAAAGCTCGACGCTGGTGCCGTTGCCGCAGCGCAGGAACACCAGGTCGCGGATGCGCGCATGCGGTGCGGCACCCAGTTTGCGCTCCATGAATGCGTTGTCGACGTCGAAGGCGCCGGTGTGGAACACTTCGATGGCGCCAAACATTGTTTTGAAGAATTCAATCCCTTCGGCAATATTGGGCACCGTGATGCCGATGTGATGCATGCCGTAAACGATTTCCGCCATGGTGGACCTCCTGATCCTGGTTTCAGAAATTGGAAATTACACCAGGAAGAGCGGAGAACAAGGGCCACTTGACCGGCAGGGCGCCGTGCGCCCAACTAGGCGATGCTTCCAGTAGGAAGACCTCAAGGCCGGCACTCATGACCGAATACGAACTCCTGCGTATCATCAATTTTCTGGAGCGCATGCGCAAGCCCTACGACAAGCTGTTGAAGGCCGCCGAGCCCGACCCGAACTGGAATATCATTCTCTACCTGATGAAGCACCACCTGCGCGGCGAAAACGTCACCATGTCATCCTTGGCGTCAGCGGCGGACATTCCGTTTGCCAGCGCCATGCGCCGCATCCACAAGCTGATCGAGGACGGCGACATCCAGCTCAGGCAGCGCGGCGATACCGGCAAGTCGCACTATCTCGAACCCAGCCGGAAAATGGTCATCGGCTTCACCGATTATGCCTCCAAGGTGAAGGGGCTTTTGGCCGATACGTTCGGATTGCGCAGCGGCAGCGCCGATTCCGAGGATTATTATTTCGGCGGGTCGTACCTGGCGGGCCAGATCATTCCGCCGCTGGAAATCATGGAAAAGCGCGAGGACGCAGGAGCGGACTTACGCTTTCTGCTGCACGACGACAATTATTTCGCCAGCATGCGCGACATGTGGTCGGATTTCCGCAACAAGCTTTCGGCGCGGAAGAATTTCAATCTTCTGTCGCTGCCGGAGCTGCGCCGGGAAGTCTTCGCCAATGCGCGGCGTAAAGAGAGTCAGTATGATGTCATTGCCGTCAACATGCCGTGGCTGGGTGAGAGTGTCGCCAACACGGTCGCGCAACCGCTGACGGATTTCCTCAAGAGCAGCAGCATCAACCCGCTCGACTTCCATCCCAACATCTGGGCGACCGGCAATTGGAGCAACACCCAATACGGCATTCCCATCTATTGCACCATCGAGGCGCTGTCGCTGCGCAAGGATCTTTTCGAGGAGCGCGGCCTTACGCACCCCACGACATTCGAAAAAGTGCTTCAGGCGGCCAAGGCCCTGCACAACCCGAAGCGCGGGCTTCAGGGTGTGGTGTGGAACGCCGCCAGGGGCATGCCGGTGTCGCACTCCTTCATGTTTTTCATGGGCTGTTGCGGCAGCCCGGTCATCGACATTCCAGCACCGCGCCTGCATGTCGACTACAGCAAGCTCAAGGGCGAGGCGATGCGGCCGCGAATCCTAAGCGAATCCGGGCGCAACACGCTCAAATACATGCGCGAGCTGCTGGCCTACTCGCCGCCCGATATTCTGGCCATCGACTGGAACCGGGCGCTCGAGTATTTCTTGAGCGGCCATGCCGCCATGATCTATTGCTGGACCATGCGGGCGGCGCGCTTCGAGTATGACATTCACTCTGCCGTCAAGCGCAAGGTCTCGTACCATCCGCATCCGGCGGGGCCGGGAGGTACCAGTGTTTCGCCGATCGGCGGCTTCCTGCTGATGGTGCCGGCATCCCTGCCACCGGCCCGCGCGCATCTGGCCTTTGAAGCCATATCCTGGATGGCGTCGCCCGCCGCCATGAAGGAGCATGTCAAGAACGGCATCCCCGTGGCGCCGCGCTTCAGCGTCAGCGCCGATCCCGAAGCCGCCGCCTCGACACCGATCGTGAGTTTTGTCGATAGGCTGGCCAAGCAGAACAAGATTCAGCATTGGCAAAGACCGCCAGTGCCGGAGTATTACCTGATCGAGCAAATCCTCGGCGAGGAAATCTTCGCGGCGCTGAACGGCGAGTGCACGGACGAGGAGGCGCTGACCCGGAGCCAGAACAGGATCGATGCAGCGATGCGCGAGGCGGGGTATTATTGAAAACTCACGCCGCCGCTTGCCGTCTCACCGTCGAGTACACCAGTGCCGCCACCACGATGAGGGCACCCTGGAAAATATACTGGTAGGTCTGTGACAGGCCGAGGAAGGTCACGGCGTTCAAAACCTCGGTCAAGAGAACGGCGCCCAGCACGGTGCCGATGAAGGTGCCGCGGCCGCCTTTGAGGCTGGTGCCGCCCAACACCACGGCGGTGATGCTCGACAGCGTGTAGTTGATGCCTTGCCGTGGATCGCCGACGCCGATCTGGGTCATCAGCATGACGGCGCCGAGGGCCGTCAACAGAGCGCAGGCGATGTAGCCCGAAACAAAGACGCGGTCGACGCGCAGCCCCAAGCGCCTGGCCGACTCTTCGTCGGATCCCACGGCGCGCAGGCGCCAGCCGGCGCGGCGCTTGCGCAAAATGAATTCGCCGGCCAGCGCCACGGCCACCAGCACGATGAAGGCTACCGGGATCGGCCCCCATTGCCAGTTGATCCACTCGGTGACGGTGAAATTGATATAGCCATCCGGGCTGTCGCGCAGCAGGTGGCTCATGCCCTGCAACCCGATGAACATGGCGAGCGTCGCGGCAATCGCCGTGAAATTGGCGAAGCGGATCAAGATGCCGTTGATGGTGCCGACCAAAAGCGCGCCAACAAACATCAGCACGAATCCTGCCGCCATCATGGCCGCCGACTTGTCGTCGTTGATGAAGAACGAGGCCACCACCACCAGGAATCCGGCGAGCGGGCCAACCGATAAGTCAATGCCGCCCATCAGCAGCGCCACGGTCTGGCCAAGGGCGATGAAGCCTAGGGCAGTGGCCAGCATCAGGATGTTGTAGATGTTGAAGAACGACAGGAAATTCTCGTTGTGGCTGTAGACATAAAGCCCCAGCAAGATGGTGACGAGCGCCAAGGGCACGGCAGGCGCATTGTCGGACTGGAGAAAATGGCGCCAACCGCTCTTCGCCGCAGCATTTCCCTTAGCGCTTTCGCCCGCATGGGTGGCAGCGCTGACGGCGGCGGCGACGATGCGCTCTTCGGTGACATCGCTGCCGGTGAGTGTCTCTACCACCCGCCCGCGCGACATGACGATGACCTTGTCGCACAGGCCATGGAGTTCGGCGGCGTCGGAAGAATTGACGATGACCGGCGTGCCGGAGCCCGAGACATCGCGCAGGATTCGGTAGATTTCGGCGCGCGCACCGACATCGACGCCTTGCGTCGGCTCATCGGCGACGATCAATCCTGGGTCGGAGAGCAGGGCGCGCGACATCACGACCTTCTGCTGGTTGCCGCCGGACAGCGAGAGAATAGGCGCTTCCATGCCTGGCGCCTTGACCGCCAGGGATTTGAAAGTCGACGTAACTTGGTCAAGCTCCCGGGAGCGATTCATGATGCCATGGCTCGCGAATTTTTCCAGCGCCGCAAATGAGGCATTCTCGCGCACCGTCAGGCCGGATGCCAGGCCTTCGGTGTGCCGGTCTGATGGCATGAAGGCTGCTTCTTCCAGAAGCTCCTTGTTACTCAACGGACGGCCTTGAAGAGTGACGCTGCCGTGCGGCGTTTGCAGGCCGGCCAGCGCCCGCATCAGTTCCGCCTGACCGTTGCCCGCCACACCCGCCACGCCGGCAATCTGGCCCTTTGCCACGTCGAAGGTGACATCCTTGAAGCCCTTGCCAGTGAAATTCGTCACCGAAAACCCCACATCGGAGGCGGTGCCTTGCAGCTTTGGCGGAAAGGCCGAGCCCAGCGTACGGCCGACGATCAAACTCAACAGATCGGCATCGCTGATGGCACTCACCAGGGAACTGCCCCGGAAGCGGCCGTCGCGCAGCACGGTGACGCGATCGGCGATCTGGCGCAGTTCTGCCAGGCGATGGGTGATATAGATGACCGAGGTGCCGGATTTCACCACGCCGCGGATGCGGCCGAACAGCATGCCGGTCGAATCCTGGTCGAGAGACGCCGTCGGTTCGTCGAGGATCAGCACCTTGGGCTTGACGGCCAGCGCCTTGGCAATTTCCAGCAGATGCTTCTGGGCCACTGTCAGGGCATCGGCGCGCATGGCGAGCGGCACGTGCAGGCCGACAGCGTCAAGCATCTGACTGGCCACATCGCTTGCGGACTTGCCCTCGAACAGCTGAGACGGCAGTGCGACGCGCAGATTCTCGAGCACCGAGAGATCGTCGAGAACGGCGGGGTGTTGAAAGGATATGGCGATGCCGAGGGCCGCTGCCTTCCCGGGTGTCATTTCAAGGATGTGTTCGCCTGCAAACCAGATTTCACCGAGCGTCGGTTGCAGGGCGCCCGAGATGACATTCATCAGGGTGGATTTTCCGGCACCGTTCTCGCCCAGAACGGCATGCACTTCGCCGGGATGGAATTCGACGGTGACATCGCGCAGCGCCAGCACGCCGGAGAAGGATTTTGAAATATTGGCGAGCCGGATTGTGGCGCTGCTTCCCGCCGCTCCGCGCTCATCACTTGCTTTCACCTTATCCGCCGCCACGTCTTGCTATCCGCGCTTTCCGAATTTCCCCCGGAGGGACGGACCCTCCGGGGTAACTTACTTCTTAGTTTCCGACAGCTTTGGCCTGATCCTCGTCGGGCAGTTCCGAGGAGAGATAGATGGCGCCGGGCAGATCCTTGCGGCACTGCACCTGGCTGGGCTGGCCAGTCACCGAGTTCTCGAAGGCCGGAGCCACATAGACGTTGGTATCCGGAACCTTGCCGTCGGTGGCCAGCGCCACGGCCCATTGCACGGCGAGCCGCACGTTGTCTGTGCCGGTGGCCACGGTGAAGAGCTTGAAGTCGGGGTTGGCGTCCTTCGATTCGGTCCACAGGCAGCCCAGCGAATTGCCGTCGGAGGTCGCAAGCGCGGGGATCGAGCGGCCGGACTTCTGGAAGAGCGGCAAGGCGCCGACCAGCGATGGGCCGAAGTCAGACACGATGACATCGATCTTCTCGTGCTTGGCGATCTCGGCCGTCAGCACCTGCTGGGTCAAGGCCGGGTCCCAGTTCGTCACATCAAAAGGCTCCGGATTGAGGAACTTGTACTCCGGCCCAAGGACCTTCTTCAGGCCTTCAAGCTGCTCGAGGCCCTGACTGTTGCCGGCGGGTCCGCTGAGATAGAGAAGGTTCGCGCCATTCGGGAATTGTCCCTTGATCCAGTTGCCCCAAGCGACGCCGTTGTCGATAAAGGTGGTGCCGACGAAAGTGTTGTAATTCTCGCCTTCCTTGCCGCCCACCACGACGCGGTAGGGAACGATGATCTTGCCGGACTTATAGACCTGCGTGATGGCGGGAAGCACGGCAGGTCCGGCATCGCCGAACACCACCAGCGCATCGACGCCCTTGGCCGCCGTTGCTTTGATGTCGGAGATGGATTTTTGCGTATCGCCCTGACCATCGATGTATTCGTATTTGGTGATGCTGGGGCAGAGCGAGGCGGTCTGGGCGCCCGAAGCAGCGGTGACCTGGCGCCAGCTGTTGCCGCCGTAGCCGTCCAGCAGGGCCAAGGTGGCCTGCTTGGGGCCGCACCAGGACGGCGTTTCAGCTTGCGCCAGCGAGGCACTGCCAAGTGCCATCACCGCCGTCGCCGCGGCGAGGGTAAGTGTCCGCTTGATTGCGGTGTAAGTCATGTTCTTTCCTCCACATTGGTTGTTTCAGCCGTTTTCTTAAAGTTTACCGTCCAGCGGAGCGAGTAAACACCGATGCCAAAACCCAGGGCCAAGGCCTGGATGATGGTTTGGGCCGAGTAGGGCACTCCGGCTGCGAGTGCGAACTGGCTCAATTGGTTCAGGAAATAGGCGGCGATGACAGTGGAGACCGGGAAGCCCCGTCCGCCCAGGAGCGAGGTGCCGCCGAGCACCACGACGGCCACCGACGGCAGCAACAGCGGGTCGCCCTGGAAGGCGGTGGGCTCGCGGGTGATCCCGGCAATCAGAATTCCCGCCATGCAATAGAGAAGCTGTGCCGAGACATAGGCCATGAACTGGTGGCGCTGCACGCGAAGACCGGCAGCGCGCGCCGCCAGCGGGTTGGCACCAACCGCCTCGAAGCGGCGGCCTATCACCGTCTTTTTCAGCACGAACGTCACCACGGCGAGCGTTGCAAGTGCAAACCACACGGCATTGGGCAGGCCAAACGTCTCGCCGCCCGCGATGTTCGAAAGCCGCTCGGTGGTGATGCTTGGAACGCCGCCTGAGACAGCGAAGACGCCACCATAGAGCAGCGCGTTGACGCCGATCGTGGCGATGATGGCATTCAGCCGGTAGACAACCACAAGCAGCCCGTTCAGCGCGCCAGCCACCAACGCGAAGCCAACCGCGATCAACACCGCCGTCAGGAGCAGCGCGTCATCCTGCTGCGGGTAATGCGTGGCCTGCACCACGGCAAGCGAGACAGCACCCGGCAACGACAGATCGAAGCCGCCCTGCTGCACCACCAGCAATTGCCCCAGCCCCACGATGGCAATGATGGCGGCAAAGGGCAGACTGCCGGAGAATGCGCCGGCGGAAATGCTGGAGGGTGCGAATATGGCGCACACCACCAGAAGCACGAGGGTCGACAAGACGACCGTCACAAAGCTGCGGGCCAGCGGCATTTGCTGGAACAGGCTGGGCTTCATGGCGGTGGCGTTGCGCATTAGGGCAGGATTTTCGCGGCGCGGAACTTGTCGAAAGCATCTGTGAAAGAGCGCACCGAGTTTTGATAAGCGGTGAAGCCCAAGTCCCTGCTCTTGGTCATGTCGGTGAAGTTCTCGATGGTGCGGCCAAGATCCGCATCCGAATGCCACCAGGAGGCGACAGTGGTCAGCGCGTTTTTCTGCAAGCCATGCTTGGCAACGATCCTGTCCCACACCGGCTCCATCCCCACCATCTGCTTCTCGAGCGGCTGGGCGTGGCCGGGATAGTCAGCCGCCGCAACCCCTAAGTGAGCAGCGAGCTTCGGCCACATCCAGTTCCAGCGGAACACCTCGCCATTGACAATGTTGAAGGCTTGATTGCGGGCCGCCGGCCTGGTGGCCGCCCACTGCAATTGCTTGGAGATGATGCGGCCATCGGTGATGTCGACGCACGCTTCATACTGCTGCGGCGAACCGGGGAACACGAAGGGGCGGCCGCTTTCCTTGCAGATTGCCGCATAGGCCCCAAGCGTCGCTGCCATGTTCATCTGATTGCCGAGTGTGTAACCAATCAGCGTGTGCGGACGGTGCACCGACCAAGAGAAGCCCTGTTTCTCGGCCGCCGCATAAAGCTCGTCTTCCTGGTCATAGTAGAAGTTCTGGTAGGGAAGCCGTGGCTGCTCCTCGCGGAACGGAGTGACCATCTTGGTTTTGGCATAGGCCTCAAACGGCCCCATGTAGTGCTTCAGGCCCGTCACCAGTGCCGCGTGCCTGATCTTCTTGCCGTCCATGGCGGCAAGCAGATTGCGCACCATGCCGGCGTTGACGCGGCAGTTCTCGGCCTCGGTCGCCTGGCGCAGCCACGTTGTAATAAAGACGTCGGTTGGCTTCACGCGCTTGAGGGCGGTTCTCACCGCTTCATCATCGGTAAGATCGACGGCGATGTGTTTCACGCCCTTGGGCAGGTCATGCTTGTGCCGGGAAATGCCGGTGACGGTCCACCCCTTGGTGGCCTTCAGGTGCTCGGCCAGATGGCGGCCGATGATTCCGGAGACACCGGCGATAAGCGCGTGGCGGAGCATCAGTTCAGTCCCTTCGTCGACAGTGTCACCTTGATGCAGGCCTGCGGATCCTGGCCAAGTTCGAAGGCCTTCCGGGCCTCTAGCAGGCTGAAGTGATGAGTCTGGATCGGCGACAAGTCGATGCCGGTGCGCTCGAGGAACCGGATTGCCGCGGGCCAGACGCCGGGCGAGCCGATGCAGCCCTTGACCGTCAGGTTCTTGAGCTGCAACAGCCCCAGCTGCGAGGTGATCGGGCGGCCGATGTTGAGGCCCACCATGGATACGCGGCCGTCTTGCGCGGCGTATTCGAAGACACTGGCCACCGAGGCATCATGGCCCGAAGCTTCAACCACCAGTTCGGCGCCCTTGCCGCCAGTCAGTTCCTTGACGCGCTCGACGGCATGGTCTGTGGCATCCACGGTTTCCGCCGCGCCCAATTTGAGAGCGATGTCGCGGCGGCTCTTGATGGGGTCGACGACGATCACCCGGGCGCCCATGCCGATGGCGGCGGCAGCGGTCACAAGACCAATCGTGCCACCGCCCGACACGACGACGGTCTCGGAAGCATTGGTGCCGCCGGAGCGCAGGACGGCATAGAAGCCGCAGGTGAAAGGCTCGATCAGCGCGCCGCGATTATCGTCGACGCTATCAGGAAGCTTGTGCAGCCAGTCGGGATTGACGTTGAAAAACTCGCGGTCGGCGCCATCCATGGAAAAGCCGAAGTGGTGCAGGCGTTCAGGCGTCTTGACAACGCACTCGCCCACCACGCGGTCACCGGTCTTGAACGTCTTCACCGACTTGCCGACCTCGACAACCTCACCGCACCATTCATGGCCAGGTGTCACGGGATAGGAAATCGGGATGATGTAGCGTCCCGCCAGCAACTCAAAATCCGAGTGGCAGATGCCGATGGTGCGCGACTTTATCAGGACTTCGGTATCCTTGATCCTTGGCACCGGCATATCGACGACTTGCGGATTGCCGGGCTTTTCGAAAACCAGCGCTTTCATGATGACCGCTCCTATACTTTGACGACGGCGCCATCCTTCGCCGCCGAGGCGATGATGGCTTCGAGAATGGCAATGTTGGTGACGAGGTCCTTGGCCTTGATGGGATACCGCGCCTTGCCGCGCACGGCACGGGCGAAAGCCACGAGATTGTCCTTCACCGGCTCTGCTGGAGGAACCTCGGTGACGGTAATCGGTCCACCGGCCATGGCCGAGGTGACGACCCAGCCCGCCGGTGCCTCCACATGGGCCTTGTCGCGGATTTCGATCCAGCCCTTGGAACCGAAGACGGCGAAGCGCGAGATGAACGGCATGGCGAGCGAAGCCGACACATAGGCTGTGCCACCCTTCTTGAAGCGGATGTGCACGCTCATGGTGTCGCCCTGCGGAATCTTCGACGACAATCTTTCGCATGAGACCCGAAGGTCGCGTGCTTCGCCAAGCAGGGCCGCCGCAAGATCGGTCAAGTGAATGCCAGTCGCGGTCATTCCGCCGACGGGGGCTTCCTTGCGGTTCAAACGCCAGTTCTTTTTGTCGAGCGTCGTGAACTTGTCGTGGCTGAAGTTGCCTTCGACCTGCTGGATACGGCCGAGTTGTCCGGTGCCCGCCATCTCAAGCATTCTTGCCACCGGCGGTTCCCATCGGCGCTCATGCCCCATGCCGAGAACCAGCTTGTTCTTCTTGCAAAGTGCGACTGCGGACTCCGCGCCCTTTCTTGTGAGGGCAAGCGGTTTCTCGCAAAAAATGTGCTTCTTTGCTGCTGCGGCGCGCTGGATCTGCTCGGCATGCAATGAATGTGGCGTGGCCAGGATCACCGCTTCGACACCCGGATGCTTCAAGGCTTCCTTGTCGCTCGCGTACCAGGCAAAGCCATTGGCCTCGGCAAATTCAGCGCCCTCGGGATTAGGCTCGGCGGCACAGACGATTTCAATGTCCTGCCTGGCGCCTTGCAAGACAGCCGTCATCTTCCTGCCCCACCAGCCGAGGCCGATCATCGCGACCTTTACGGGACCATCCGCCATCACACCGTCACCAGAATTTTCATGTGGTTGACGGATTTGTCGAGCAGCGCATCGAAGCCATGGTTCACCACGTTGTCAGCCGAGATATTGGCGGTGACGATTTTCTCGATCGGTAGAAGGCCTGCTTCCACCATGCGGATGATGCGCGGCCAGCATTGCACCGGGTAGCACCAGGTGGCTTCCAGCGTGATGTCTTTCAAGGCCCACAGCATGGCATCGATACTGGCAGGCTTCATGTGTAAGCCGGTTTGCACCACCTTGCCCTGGCGGCGCACCGCCATCGCGCAGGTATTGAGGCTGGCCTCGAGGCCGACGCACTCAATCGCCACATCGACGCCAACACCTTCCTCGGTCAGGGCATGAATTGTCTCGGCCACGTTTTCGGTGGTGGGGTCAATGACGATGGCCTCGGGCACCAGTTCCTTCGCCATCTTGCGCCGGAAGGCATTGGGCTCCGACACGAATATCTGCGCGGCCCCGGCGGCCTTCACGGCGAGCAGCGTGAGCGCGCCGATGGGGCCGACGCCCGACACCAGCACCGTCGACCCGGATTGAACGCCACCGCGATCCGCCGCGTAAACGGCCACGGCGGCGGGCTCGATCATCGCGCCCTGCACATCGCTCACGCCCTTGGGCAGAACGGCGACGTTGTAATCGTTCACGACGGCAAGCTCACCCATGCCGCCCCAGCCCCAGCTCAGGCCCACACATCCCATCTTCTCGCTGAGGTGATAGAGCCCGCGGCGGCCGTAGTAATCGTCGCGCGGCGAAATCAGGGGTTGAATGGAAACCCGGTCGCCGGCTTTCACATGCGAGACGGCAGTACCGGTGTCGGCCACCACCGCGCTGAACTCATGGCCCAGAATCTGCGGATTGGCGGCACCGGTGTAGACATGGGGGGTTCGCGGCGTGACGATGGGGCCGGCGATATACTCATGCAGATCGGTGCCGCAGATGCCGGTGACCAGAGGTTTGATCAGCACATCGTTGGAGCCGAGTTTCTTCGACGGGGCTGGCACGTCGTCAACGCGAATGTCCTTCGCGGCGTGAAATCTCACGGCCTTCATCGTTCGGTCTCCTGCAAGGTCTTCATATCAGCACCATGCCGCCGTCAACCATCACGGTCTGACCGGTCATGTAGTCGGACCCCGCCGAGGCAAGGAAGGTCGTAACGCCAGTAATATCCTCGGGTGTCGAATAACGGCCCATGAGAATGGACTGGCTGAATTCATTGATCGCCTGATCGGGCTTCTGGGTGACACCGAGATCGATGAATTCACGGTCGAGCTGTTCCCAGAGTTCGGTGCGCACTACGCCGGGCGCGAAGGCGTTGACGGTGATCTTGTCGGCGGCCAAGGCGCGCGCGGCAGCCAGCGTCAGCGCGGCGACGGCGAATTTCGAGGCGCAATAATGCGCGAACAGCGGATAGCCCTGCTTGGCGGCAATCGATGCGGTGTTGATGATCTTGCCGCCCGACCCTTGAGCCTGCATCTGACGGGCGGCTTCCTGGGTGCCGATCAACACGCCCAAGCCATTCACATCCATGATGCGGTGCCAGTCGGCCTCGGTCACATCCATGAACTGGCAGGCCTGGCTTATGCCGGCATTGTTGAACATCACATCCAGTCTGCCGAAGGCCTTGACTGTTGCGGCGATCATCGCCCTGGTGCTGTCGCGGCTGGCCACGTCGACTTTCCGCGCTATCGCCGAGGCGCCGATGGATGTTGCCACGGTCTGCGCCGCCGCCTCATTCAGGTCGGCAACGCAGACCCTGGCGCCATTGCGCGCCAGATCGCGGGCGATCCCGGCACCTATGCCGCGCCCGGCACCGGTGACAATGATCGACTTGCCCTGTACGCTTCCCGACACATCAGCCTCCTTTGCGGCACAGCGCGCACATCGGGGGCATCGGCCCCCAGGAACTGCCGGCATCCTAACCAAACCGCTCTGCTTGAATTGCCCAAAAATTCTCAATGTGAGAATTTTTTAGACTATTGATGCGCGCGTTTTTGGCACAGTTATCCCCAGGCCCAACTCGGTGGCCACGGGAGATCAAACATAGCAACTCGACAATGGCATGGGCCAACTCACCTATTCGACGCTCGTACATGCCGGCGATACGTGGGATGATATCTGGGCCAGCGCGCGCAAGTTCCTGCCGCAAGTGAAGAAGAACGTCAGCCCGAACGATGACTTCGGCGTGTCGCTGCGCATCTCGCATGCGACCTCGGAAGTGCTTGTGGCCTCACCGGAAAAGCGCGCCGAACTGCGTAAGTTCCTCGATGACAGCGGCATGTATCTCTATACCGTGAACGCCTTTCCCTACGGACCGTTCAAGAACCAGATCGTCAAGGAACAGGTCTACGAGCCCGATTGGGCCTCCGAGCGGCGCCTGCAATACACCATGAATGTCGCGACGATCCTGGCCGATATCGCTCCGGCCCACGTCAACCCATCCATTCAAACGCCGCCCTTGGGGTTCAAGCCCAACGTCACCAGCGAAGCGGTTGTCGAGGCCTATGCCGAGAATGTGCGCAAGCTCGCAACGCATGTAAACAATATCTACCGCTACAAGGACCGCACCGTCACCCTGGCGATCGAACCGGAGCCCGCCTGCTTTCTCGAAACAACGCCGGAGACCGTGGATTTTTTCAACAAATATCTGCGCACTGAAAAATCATATGTCAATCTTGCCGGAAAGACCGGTGCAACACTTGAGAACGCTGAAGCCATCATGGCCCGCCATGTCGGCATCGTTTACGACATCTGCCATCAGGCGGTGGAATACGAAGATATCACCCAGTCGCTGCAGACTTTGATGGACGAGAAGATCGGCGTCCTGAAGCTGCAGGAAGCCGCCGCCATGATGATTCCGCACGTGACGCGCGAACGCGTCGAGGCGGTGCGCAAATACGCCAAGACAATCTATCTCACGCAGACCCATCAACGCACGCCGGACGGCAAGATCACCCGCTATCTCAATCTTGAGGACGCCATTGCCGCTTGGGAAAAGAAGCCGGTCGAATGCGAATGGCGCATTCATTTTCACGTGCCGGTGTTTCTCGAGGACCTGGGACCCTTCAAGTCCACACGCTATGCGATTGCCGAAGCCATGGCCTTTCAGAAGAAGCACAGGCTCTCGGATCAACTCGAAATCGAGACCTATACCTGGGACGTTCTGCCCGACGAACTCAAGACTGGCGACATTGTCGAGTATGTCACCAAGGAAATCGACTGGGTGAAATCGCAACTGGTGTGATGTTTGATGGCGACGAAAGAACAAGTTACCAAGAACGACGACATCGGCCAGGACACGCGGCTTGAACTCTATCGCCTGCAGGTCGAAATCCGCGATTGCGAGAAGCGCGCCCATGATTTGTTTCTGCAAAACCTGATCAAGGGCACCAGTCACTTGTCGCTGGGCCAGGAGGCGATCGCAGCGGGCTTTGGCGTCGCCATGCAGAAAGGCGACAAGAGCTTCTGCACCTATCGCGGCCATGCCCATACGCTGGCGCGCGGAGCACCCATGGAAGGCATGCTCGGCGAACTGATGCTGCGCGATTGCGGTTTGATGCGCGGCAAGGGCGGTTCAATGCATCTGACATCGGTCGAGCATGGCGTGATGGGTTCTTATGCCATCATCGGCGCGCATCTGCCGATTGCCTGCGGCTCGGCTTGGCGCGCGCAATATCTCGGCGACAAGGATGTGACCGTCTGCTTCTTCGGCGATGGCACGACCAACATCGGCGCTTTTCACGAGGCGCTGAATTTCGCGGCGATCTGGAAACTGCCCGTGGTGTTTGTCTGCGAGAACAACCTTTACATGGAGTACACGCCGATCCACGAGGTGACGGCGGTGCATAATCCTGCTGGTGATCGTGCATCAGCTTATGGCCTCGAGAAGATCGTCATCGACGGAAATGATGCCGATATCGTCTGGCGGACGGCAACAGCCGCCATCGAGAAGGCCCGCAATGGCGGTGGTCCTTCCCTCATCGAATGTCTCACCTACCGCCATTCCGGCCATTCGCGCGCCGACCCCGGCAAATACCGCCCGCCGGGCGAACTCGAGAAATGGAAAGAGCGCGATCCGCTGATCATCTACAAGCAGCGGCTGGCGGAGTTTGGCATCTCCGACAAAGACGTGCTGGCCATTGAAGCGCAGAGCATGCGCAAGGTCGAGGAAGCAACCACCGCTTGCAAGGCCTCGCCGCCCTGTCCCGTCGAATTGCTCACCGCCGATGTCTATGCCGATGGAGGCTGGGCATGGCGGAACTGAGCTATCGCGATGCGGTGATCCGCGGCATTGCCCAGGAAATGCAACGCGATAAGAATGTCGTGTTCCTGGGCGAAGACGTGGCCAAGGCCGGCGGCGTGTTCAAGGCCACCGTGGGCTTGTACGAACAATTCGGACCTTTAAGGGTGCGCGACACGCCGATTTCCGAGCAGGCCATTCTGGGCGCCGCCATGGGCGCGGCAATGACCGGGCTTCGTCCCATCGCCGAGATCATGTTCTCGGATTTCATCGCGGTGTGTTTCGACTACATCGCCAACGAAATACCGAAGCTCTCCTACATGACCAATGGCCAGCTCACCTGCCCGCTGGTGATCCGTACCGGCAATGGTGGCGGCGTGCGCTTTGGCGCCCAGCATTCGCAGTCGGTCGAAAACTGGACGATGATGATCCCCGGCCTCAAGGTGGTCGCTCCCTCTTCGCCCGTCGATGTGATCGGCCTGATGGCGGCGGCGGTGCGCGACAATAACCCGGTGATCTTCCACGAGCACAAGGCGCTCTATGCGACCAAGGGCGAGGTGCCGGATGGCGAAATCATCGACACGCTGGGAACGGCAAAGATTTTGCGACCGGGCAAGGACTGCACGATTCTGGCGCTCGCCCTGATGGTGCACCGGGCGCTCGAAGCGGCAGAAATCCTGGCGCGCGATCATGGAATCGATGCCGAGGTGATCGACGTGCGCTCGCTGGTGCCGCTCGATACCCAGACCATGTTGGCATCGGTTGCCAAGACCGGGCGGCTGTTCACCGTCGAGGAAAATCCGCGGCTGTTGGGCTGGGGGGCGGAGATCGCCTCGATCGTGGCCGACGAAGCCTTCTGGGATCTCGATGGCCCGATCGTCCGCATCACCACGCCGCATATTCCACTGCCGGCCGCCGATCACCTCGAAGACCTGGCGCTGCCATCCGCGGCGCGCATCGTCGAAAAAATCTCGCGCGTGATGAACGCTTAGACCATGGCCAACACGATCATCATGCCGCAATTGGGCGAGACCGTTGCCGAGGGCAAGATCCTCACCTGGTTCAAAGCCGTTGGCGACGACGTCAAGATCGGCGACCGGCTGTTCGAAGTCGAAACCGACAAGGTGACAGTCGAGGTTGAGGCCACTGTTGCGGGCAAGTTGACGGAGATCAGGACGGGCAATGGCGCTATTGCCAAAGTTGGCGCCACCGTCGCCATGGTCGGCGGCGAAGCTGCTGCTCCGGTCATTGTCGAAACACTGAAGCCACCCGCCATGGCGGCGTTTGAAGAAGTCAAAACCCCGCTTGCGAACTATGGCAAGGCCAAAGGACCCGATGGCCTGCGTATCACACCGCTGGCCCGCCGCCTGCTATCGCAAGGCCATGCCGACATGGGCGGGCTGGTAAAGTTCGCCGCATCGAAGAACCTGCAGAGAATTGCCGAGAAGGATGCGCGCGCCTTTCTGTCCTCCACTCCGGCAGAAAGACCACACTCGCCAGCACCGGCAGGCGAAGTGGTTCCGCTCAACACGATCCGCGCCAGGACAGCGCAGCGGCTGACCGAAAACTGGCGCAACATTCCGCATGTGTTTCAGGCCATCGACATCGACTTCACCGGGATTGAGGTGGTCCGCGCCCGGCACAAGGAGCGCTTCAAGGCGGAGACCGGAAGTTCTCTCACCTACCTCCCCTTCATCGCGCGCGCCGCATGCATTGCGCTGCAGGCCTTCCCGCACATCAACGCGCGCTTTGATGGAACCTCACTCACGCTCTCGAAGGACATCAACCTCGGCATTGCCGTTGACCTCAATCATCAAGGGCTGGTGGTGCCCGTCGTTCATGCCGTGCAGGACTACACGTTGCAGGGCCTCGCCAAGACCATCAACCGGCAGATCGTCAAGGCCCGCGGCGGTAAACTCACGGCCGCCGATCTGTCGGGCGGCACCTATTCCATCACCAACAACGGCGCCTTCGGAACCAGCTTCACGGCACCGATCATCAACGCCCCGCAGGTCGCCATCCTGTCGACCGATGCCATCCGGAAGAGGCCCTGGGTGATTTCCACCGAGCTTGGCGACGCCATCGTGCCGCGTCTCATCGGCACTGCCGGGCAGAGTTTCGACCACCGGGCTTTCGACGGCGCCTATGCGGCGGCGTTCCTGTCGAAACTCAAGGACATACTCGAAACCAAGAAATGGGCCAGAGAGCTGGGAGAGCAAACATGAAATACAACAGCCCGCATGCAACGGCGGCCTTCGGCACGCAAGCCAAGGATTGGGAACAGGGCATCGACTACCACCGCCTGTCCACCGAACGCCTGGCGCGCGCCCAGAAAGCCATCAGCTACGCCGGGCTCGGCGGCGTGCTGTGTTTCAACTTCGACAATATCCGTTATGTCACCTCAACCCATATCGGCGAGTGGGCGCGTGATAAGTTCTTCCGCTATGCGCTGTGCCCGGCGGAAGGAAAGCCATTCCTGTGGGACCCGGCACCGCCGGCCAAACGCATTTCCTCGCCTTGGATCAAGGACAATGTCGCAGCCCCCATTACCACCATGCAGGGCGCCATTCCACCGGGCCTCAACGTGCAGCATGACTTTGCCAAGCAGATCAAGAAGGCGCTGGTGCATTACGGCATCGACAAGCGGCCGCTTGGCATCGACCTGATGGAGCTTGGCATGCTGCGGGCGCTGGAGGCCGAAGGTATCATGGTCGTCGACGGCCAGCAGGCCCTTCTCGATGCCCGCGAAATCAAGACCGGCGACGAGATCGAGTTGCTCAAAATGGCGGCGGCGATGGTCGATGCCACCTATGTCGATATCGCCCGCGCCATCCGCCCGGGCACGAAAGAGAACGAGCTGGTTGCCATTGCCAATGACCGGTTGTTCCGCATGGGCTCGGAGCGGGTCGAGTGCGTGAACTCGGTGTCGGGCCGCCGCGGACGCCCCCATTCGCACACGTTCTCGGATCGCATGATCCAGCCCGGCGACATGATCTTCCTCGACATCATGCACAGTTTCAACGGTTACCGTACCTGCTACTACCGCACCTTCATCTGCGGCGAACCCAACAAGCATCAAGTCGATGCCTATGAGACCGCGTCGAAATGGATCAGCGCGTCGATCGACATGATCAGGCCGGGTGTCACGCCCGATGAAGTGGCCGCTGTGTGGCCCGATGCTCATGAGTTCGGCTATCGCGACGAGGAAGAGGCTTTCCTATTGCAATATGGCCACGGCGTGGGCTTGAGCTTGTGGGAACGGCCGATTTTCTCCAAACGCTTCCGTGGCCAGAACGAACCCTTGAAGGAAGGCATGGTTTTCGCGCTCGAAACCTGGAAAGGAGCCGAGGATGGCTCAGGGGCGGCGCGTATTGAAGAAGAGGTTGTGGTCACCAAGGACGGCTGCGAGATCATCACCAACTTCCCGTCCGACCGGCTGATTTCCTGCGGCCTGCCGGGCTGCGAAGTGTTCTGATAGTCGAGCACAATGAATGCGACAGCAAAGGGCCGGCTGCCGGTGACACTGGTCACCGGATTTCTCGGCAGCGGCAAGACGACGTTGATCAACGCGGCATTGAAGTCGCCCGATCTGGCGCGCACCGTCGTCGTGGTGAACGAGTTCGGCGAAGTGGGGCTCGACCACATGCTCTATGCCAGCAGCAACGATGCCGTCATCGTTCTCGAAAACGGCTGCCTGTGCTGCACGGTTCGAAGCGACCTCATCAGTACACTGAACAACCTCTACCATGACAGCCTGGCCGGACGCATCCCGAAGTTCGACAATGTGGTGATCGAAACTTCGGGCCTCGCCGAACCAGGTCCCGTTTTGCAGGCCTTCCTGTCGGAGCCGACGCTCGATGGGTTGTTCCGCGTCGGCCGCGTCTTGACCCTGGTGGATGGCGTCAACTGGCCCGATACATCGCTCAAGCATGACGAGGCGGTGCGCCAGGTGGCGCTTGCCGACGACATCGTCATCACCAAGGGCGACTTGATTCCAGATAACCGCGAGGCAGCGCTTGCGGCATTGAACGGTGAACTTCGCGGCATGAATCCGGCAGCTTCCATCAGCGAGGCCGATTGGTCATCCGGAATCAAGTCGCCCTTGGTGATGACGATGTCGTCGGCAAGCGCCACCTGGCGCACCGCCTCGTCATGCTTGAGCGATGTATCGGGCCAGTTGACGCCA
>JANPCS010000270.1:0-7270 GCA_031431065.1 Hyphomicrobiales bacterium
GCGGCACCAAGTTCCTGCCCGACGTTTCTGCGGCCCTCGGCGTTGCGGAAATCGAAAGTAGATCGGCGGGCGAAGACCTGCAGATTGCGGAACCGCGACAGTTCAGTGATGAGATCGTCGGAAATGCCATCCGAGAAAAAATCCTGTGAAGCGTCACCACTCAGGTTCTTGAACGGCAGCACCGCCAGCGTCGGCCTGAGAGCCTTTGTCTGGTTTGGCTTGTGCTCCGCGATTGCGAGGGCAGATATCGGCTCCGCCGCCGCGATCTTGCTGGCCAATGCCCGTGTTTCGGCCGCCGGCTCCACGTCGAGTTCGTCCTTCAGCAGCGTTCGCAACTCCTCGAATTGGCGCAAGGCCAGCGCCCGGTTGCCGAGTGCGAATTGTGCTTCCATCACCCGCCGGTGCGAGGCCTCGCGCAATGGGTCCAGCGCGATGAGCCGCTGCGCGGCGGACAGCGCCTCCTGGCCGGTTTCGCGTTGCGCCAGCCGGTCGAAGAATCTCACCGCTTCCTGCTTCAGACGCGCCCGCTCGAATGTCAGCCAGTTCTCGAAGCTCTCGTCCGTGCCGCTGTAGTCGGCAATAAACTCGTCGCGGTACAATTGGGCGGCCCGCCGCAATTCTCCGATGTGCTCTGACAGTCCAAGCCGCTGAAACTCGGCCAAGTCGACCAAAAGCGCCACGGGCGACAGGCTCACGGTGTCATCCCGGGCAATGAGGACGGCCTCCCCCGCCTCGCCGAGGTCCTTTCGCAGCAGGGCAAGCGACTGCCGCAAGCTGCTGCGCGCTTGCTCTTCCTGCCGGTCTCCCCACAGTAGCCCAGCCAGACGCTCGCGCGTCGCCGTGAAGCGCGGCGAAAGCGCCAGCACGGCCAGCAGTGCCCGGTTCTTCTTGGCGGCGATGATAACCGGTTCGCCATTTCTCAGAAGCAGGAATGGTCCGAGCACGTTCAGGTCAATTCGGGGTGGCGTCATATTCACGAGGGCCCCGCGATTATTTGCGCCAAATTGCGGCGCAATCACACCGGGGTAACTCCGCGATTGCGGCCGTGGGCGAGGATAAGGTCATCGAATAAGTTCAACCCGTGAAACAGGAAACGGGAGTGTACAACCATGCCGCCAGTAAATTCAATGCCACCGGAAGGCGCCCGTATGGACATCCGCGAATTGAAATACTAACACGCAATAGAGGTGCAAAGCATGGCCGCGAAGAGCAAGGGACAGTCACTTCTGGAAAACGCATACAAGCTGGCGACTCCGGACGACAACAAAATCTACTACGACGAATTCGCTTCCTCCTATGACGCCGAATTCGCCAACGCACTTGGATGGCACTACCCCAAGGCCATTGCCGCGATATACCTGAACCAAGCCACGAAACAGGATCTTCCAATTGCCGACATCGGATGTGGGACCGGCCTCGTGGCGGAGGCTCTCCAATGCTCAGCCGAAGACATCGACGGCATTGATATTTCAGAAGAGATGCTGAACAGGGCGAAAGAAAAAGGCCTGTACCGGTCGACCATCAAAGCCGATCTCACGGCCAGGCCGGAAACCATAATGAACTGCTATGGCGCCGTCATTTCGGCGGGAACCTTCACGTCAGGACATCTGGGTTCCGAACAGCTTGAGCCGCTGTTGGATATCGCCAGAACGGGCGCCCTGTTCGTCATTGGCGTCAACAAGGTTTTCTTTGTCAAAGCCGGGTTTGAACCGGTTATCCAGAACATGCGCGCCAGAGGCGCAATTTCGGACCTCAGCATGGTCGAAATTCCGATGTATGATCGATCTGGGCACGATCACTCCTCGGACAAGGCCTACGCGCTCTGTTACCGGAAAAAATAGAGCCGCCAACCGATTTGAAGCTTACCAAAGTGATGTCGGCGGCGGCAGCCCCTACACCGTCAATAGCGCTCGATTCCTTCTGATGGCGGCTGCGCGGCTCGCCGTCCTTCAGGAGCGGGAACGGTCGAAAAGTCCAGATGCAAAATGGGTTGGCCGGGTTTTCGCATGGTGCCGCGATTATTTGCGCCGGATTGCGGCGGATTCACACCGGAATGACCGTGCGATTGCGGAGGTGGGCGAGGATGTGACCATCGAGAGACTTCAACCCGCGAAACAGGAGACTGAAATGTTCAACCACATCGCCAATGAACTCAATGCTGCCTCGGCAGCTTCAGCGATCCGGCGGCAACTTGCAAGGTTACTGGCCGGCTGGACGGGCTATCTTGCCCGCAAGGCGGCGGAGCGCAGGTTGAATGAACTCAACCAACACCTGCTGAACGACATCGGCAATCCGGGTGCGGGGACCGGGCCGTCCGCCTTGGCCGCGCAGAATCCCCACGTCATCGCCGTCAACCTGCAACTGCTCCGCCTGCCATGAGGGCATGTATCGCCTTGGTACAAACAGACTTCCCGGCATTGGCAACGGTGCATTGAATCCGCTAAGCCTCTCCTGGCCTTACAGGAGACCGCCGATGCCCCGGTTTGAACGCGCCAAGCTGATGGAGAAATTCCACGATATGAAGCGCCGCCGCGTTCCCATCGTCGGCGGCGGAGCGGGCACAGGCTTGTCCGCCAAATGCGAGGAAGAGGGCGGCATCGACCTGATCGTCATTTACAACTCGGGGCGTTACCGCATGGCGGGCCGGGGTTCGCTGTCGGGAATCCTCGCCTATGGCAATGCCAACGACATCGTCCGCGACATGGGCCGCGAGGTGCTGCCGGTGACCAGGCGGACGCCGGTGCTGGCCGGCGTCAACGGCACCGATCCCTTCTGCATCTTCGACCAGTTCCTCGATGAGTTGAAAGCCATGGGCTTCTCCGGCATCCAGAACTTCCCGACCGTCGGCTTGATCGACGGCGTGTTGCGCGCCAATCTCGAAGAGACCGGCATGTCTTATGGTCTCGAAGTCGACTTGATTAAACTGGCCCGCGCCAAGGACATGCTGACCACGCCTTACGTCTTCAACGCCGCCGAAGCGAAGGCCATGGCCGAAGCCGGTGCCGACATCATCGTCTGTCATCTGGGCCTCACCACCGGCGGCTCGATCGGCTCCAAAACCGCGCTCAAGCTCGCCGATTGTCCTGGCCTTGTCGATGAGTGGGCTGAAGCCGCGTTGAAGGTGAACAAGAATGCCATCGTCATCGTCCACGGCGGCCCTGTCGCCATGCCGGATGACGCCAGCTATATTCTGAGCAATACGAAGAACTGCCACGGCTTCTACGGTGCCTCCTCGATGGAACGGCTTCCCACCGAAGTGGCCTTGACCGAACAGACCCGAAAGTTCAAGGCCATCAGCTTCTGAGCTGCTCACCGAATGTGAAGAATGTTGCTTGGACTTTTAGTGATCTTGGGTTTTTCGGCGGCCGTCCTCCTGGCGGTCAAGCTGATCTTTGCATTGCCTTCGCTTGATGGAAGGACTGTATCGTCCGCCGTGAAAGATACACCACCGTCGATACTGGCAAGCAGCATCGCGGCCCAGGCGGCCTTGAACCCGTCGAAATCCGGCATCTATCCGCTGATGGCAGGAGACGCCGCATTTGCGGCCAGGATGTTGCTGGCCGGCACCGCTTCACGCTCGATCGATGCGCAATACTATATGTGGCGGCAGGATTTCACCGGCAGGCTTCTGGCAGCCGCTCTGGTCGAGGCGGCTGACCGCGATGTGAGAGTGCGCCTCCTGCTGGATGACAATACTACGTCCGGTCACGATGCGATCCTTGCAACGCTCGATTCCCATCCGAACATCGAAGTGCGGCTGTTCAATCCGTTTGTCATCCGCTCTCCGCGGTTGATCGGTTACCTCACTAATTTCTTTCGCCTCAACCGGCGCATGCACAACAAGTCCTTGACCATCGACAATCACCTGACGATTGTCGGTGGACGCAATGTCGGCGACGAATATTTCGCGGCGGCCAAAGGCATGCAGTTCGCCGATCTCGATGTGCTGGCGGCAGGCCCGGTCGTTGCGGATGTTTCACGTCAGTTCGACCAATACTGGGCGAGCCAGTCGTCATACCCGGTGGCGTCGCTCTTGCCCGCCGCGCCCGAAGGAGCGCTTGCGGCCTTCATGAGCACCGTCGACGCAGAGCGCCGTAGTGAACTTGGCGAGGCCTATGCCAAGTTGACCTCCGCGACGGAATTCGGCAGCGGCCTCTGGACGGACGAGTTGAAATTCGAATGGTCGCCGGTTGCCCTGGTCCATGACGATCCGGCCAAGGGCCTGGGCCAGGTCCGCAGGGACAAACTGTTGCTCGGGAGTCTCGCTGCAAGAATCGGCCAGCCGAAATCGCACGTCGATCTGGTATCGCCCTACTTTGTTCCCGGACGTATCGGCGCGCGCTATCTCTGCGGATTGCGCCGCGATGGTTTAAAGGTCAGGATCCTGACCAATTCAATGCAAGCTACCGATGTTCAGCCTGTACACGCCGGTTATGCGCGCTACCGTAAGAAGCTGCTGAAATCCGGCATCGAACTGTACGAATTGAAATCCTTCGTGGGAAAAGTAAAGAACCGCCGGCACATTTTCAAACTGGGCTCGTCAAACGCCAGCCTGCACGCCAAGACATTTGCAATTGACGGCGAACGGCTGTTTGTAGGCTCCTTCAACTTCGACCTGCGTTCGGCCTTCCTCAACTGCGAGATGGGCCTCCTCATCGACAGCCCGGCGCTCGCCCGCAGCATGTCGGCGATGTTCGAGCACGCCTTGGCCGAACTCAGCTATCGGCCATTGATCGATCACGATGGCCGTCTCTACTGGCTGGCACACGAGCAGGGCAATGACATCCGCCACATCGTCGAACCGGAGACTACAGTCTTCGGGCGGTTCAGAGTCTGGCTGATTTCCCTCCTACCCATCGAGTGGCTGCTGTGATCGGATGGACCGCGCGAAACTGGTGCCGGCAGAGAGGATTGAACTCCCGACCTTCGGTTTACAAAACCGCTGCTCTACCGCTGAGCTATGCCGGCGTCGTCGTCGAACGGCGCCCTCCATAAGGCCGGAAAGTCGGCTCCGCAAGCCTTTAGCGCGTCAATGCGTAGAGCGAAACGGCGCAGGCGTTGGAGACGTTGAGGCTTTTGATCGGCCCCTGCATTTCGAGCCGCACCAGGTGGTCGCAGCTGTTGCGCGTCAGGAGCCTTAAGCCCTTGCCCTCGGCGCCCAACACGATGCCAATGGGCGGCGTGGCGTCGATGGCGGCAATATCGTCGGGCGCCTCGCTGTCCAGCCCGGCGATGCGGAAGCCATAGTCCTTCAATTCCGCCATGGCCCGCGACAGGTTGGTGACCTTGACGAAGGGCACATGCTCATAGGCACCGGATGCTGACTTGAAGAGCACCGCCGATGCCTCCGGGCTGTGCCGCGACGTGGCCACCAGCGCCGTCACGTTGAAAGCCGCACAGGTGCGCAGGATGGCGCCCACGTTGTGGGGGTCGGTCACCTGGTCGAGCAACACGACGATGCCGGTTTTCTCGATCTCGTCGAGACGCGGCTGGCTCAACGCCTTGGCCTCGAGCAGCAGGCCCTGGTGCACGGTATCAGCCCCCAGCGCCCGGTCGAGCACATTGGGGTGGATGATCTCCGGCGTCAGCCCGCTCGCCGCGATCTCCCCGGCCAGCCGGTCGGCGGCATTCTTCGAGGCCTTCAGCGAAAGCAGTTTCCGCATGGGGTTCTTCAGCGCCTCGGCCACCGGGTGAACGCCATAGATCAGGTCATTGGGCTCGCTCATGTCGGCTGCTATAGCCGAAACATGTGCGCTGTGCCTGCAAAATGAAGGCTTTGCCGGTTGCCCCAGCCCTTCGTATGGTTGCCGTAGCCGGACCTGCAAGCTACAACCGGCAAAAAGGGCATTGGGGTTTCATGTTCAAGAAGATTTTGATCGCCAATCGCGGCGAGATCGCCTGCCGTGTCATCAAGACGGCGCGGAAAATGGGCATCGCCACCGTCGCGGTCTATTCCGATGCGGATTCACGCGCACTGCACGTCGAGATGGCGGATGAGAAGGTGAACATCGGGCCGCCCGCCGCCGCCCAGTCCTATCTGCAGATCGACAACATCGTCGCCGCCTGCCAGGCGACGGGTGCCGAGGCCGTCCACCCTGGTTATGGTTTCCTGTCGGAACGATCAGCCTTCCCAAGAGCGCTGGCGGAAGCCGGCATCGCCTTCATCGGCCCCAACCCGGCGGCGATCGATGCCATGGGCGACAAGATCGAATCCAAGAAGGCGGCGGCGGCCGCCAATGTCTCGACCGTTCCCGGTTACTTGGGGATCATCGATGACCCGGACGAGGCAGTGAAGATCGCCGGCGAGATCGGCTATCCGGTGATGATCAAGGCCTCGGCCGGCGGCGGCGGCAAGGGCATGCGCATTGCGTACTCGCAATTGGAAGTGAAGGAAGGCTTCGTCCGCGCCAAGTCCGAAGCCTGGTCGTCCTTCGGCGATGATCGGGTGTTCATCGAGAAATTCATCGTCAACCCGCGCCACATCGAGATCCAGGTGCTGGGCGACAAGCATGGCAATGTGATTTATCTCGGTGAGCGCGAATGCTCGATCCAGCGCCGCAACCAGAAGGTCATCGAGGAGGCGCCATCGCCGCTGCTCGATGAAAAGACTAGGCGGGCCATGGGCGAGCAGGCGGTGGCGCTGGCCAGGGCGGTGAACTACGATTCCGCCGGCACGGTGGAATTCGTGGCGGGGCAGGATCGCTCGTTCTTCTTCCTCGAAATGAATACCAGGCTGCAAGTCGAACACCCGGTCACTGAGCTCGTCACCGGCATCGATCTTGTCGAGCAGATGATCCGCGTTGCCGCCGGTGAGCCGCTGTCGCTGAAACAAAAGGATGTGAAGTTGAAGGGTTGGGCGGTGGAAAGCCGCATCTATGCCGAGGACCCATATCGCAATTTCCTGCCGTCCACCGGCCGCCTGGTGAAATATCGTCCGCCAACCGAGAAATCGGCCGGCGGCATCACGGTCAGGAACGACACTGGCGTCTTCGAGGGCGGCGAAATCTCGATTTACTACGATCCGATGATCGCCAAGCTCTGCACCCATGCGCCAACCCGCACCGAGGCCATCGGCGCCATGGCCCGGGCCCTCGATGCCTTTTGCATCGAGGGCATCCGGCACAATGTTCCCTTCCTTTCGGCCATCATGGAAAACCCGCGCTGGCAGTCGGGCGCGCTGTCGACGGGCTTCATCGCCGAGGAATTCGCGGGCGGTTTCACCGGCCACGAGATCACCCCGGAGATCACTGCGACATTGGCGGAGGTGGCC
>JANPCS010000271.1:0-10263 GCA_031431065.1 Hyphomicrobiales bacterium
ATGATGGGGTGCGGGAATCGCGCGCGTGATGAGGCCCGGCGCTTCATCGGCTGCGGCGGCATGGAGTGGCATCAGGATTGCGAGGGTAAACAGGAAGCGTTTCATGGACATGTCCTTTCGGTTGAGTTGCCAGACCCTTGAGCCATATCCACCGGAGAAAAACGTCCTGAAACCGGATCGAGGTCGCGCGGAACCGGTTTGAGGAGCTATAGAGCGCTGCAACCCGGAGCAAGACCGATGCCTGTCCTGCCGATAGCCATGATCACCGCCCTGCTGCTCGCGGGCTTGCTGCTGCATCGCCTGGCGACCCGCGAAACCCACCCCACCTTGCTGGCGCTTATTGCGGCCTGCGCCGTCCAGAGTGCCATCATCGCACTTGTTCACTATTATGGCATCTCGGCCATCCGGCCATTGCAACCCGTCCTGGCAACCCTCATTCCGCCGATTGCCTGGTTTGCCTTTGCGCGGGCTTCCGGCGGCGAGGGGCGCTTTCGCCCCAAAGTCTGGCATGCGCTTGGACCGGCGCTGGCGATTTCCTGCCTACTGACCAATCCAATGCTGCTCGACGTGCTGATACCGTTGTCCTTCGCGGGCTATGGGATCGCCATGCTGTGGCGCCTGGGGCAGGGCGAGGACAGTCTGCAACACAGCCGCCTGGAAAATGGTGCCATGCCGCTGCTGGCCTGGCGCATCATTGCGGTCTCGCTGATCGCTTCGGCCGGCTGCGATGTGTTGATCGCCTACAATCTGTCGGTGGGCAATAAGGGCGTTTTGCTCTGGGTGCCGGGCATCTTGTCCACGCTGTCATTGCTTGGCCTCGGCGCGCTCAGTCTTTCGCACGCCATTGAGAGCCGCCTTGATGACAAGGCGGACGATGATGGACTGTCCCAAGCCGACGCCGAACGGGACTTGGCATTGATTGCCAAGCTCGATGATTATGTGTCAATACGGAAGCCATTTCTGGACCCGGACCTGACCTTGGCCCGTCTCGCCCGCAAGCTCACGGTGCCGGCAAAACAGCTTTCGGCGGCGATCAACCGGACCAAGCGCGAGAACGTCTCGCGCTATGTCAACCGGCAACGCATTGAGGAGGCATGCCGCCTGTTATCTGGCGGACAGCCGGTCACCGTGGCGATGCTGGAGAGCGGCTTCAACACCAAATCCAATTTCAACCGCGAGTTCTTGCGCGTGAAGGAGACGAGCCCGAGCAAATGGCTGCAGGACCACAAAGCCCCTTGAACTGGGGCGGCAGGGCATTTAATTCTGTAATCCATGAAATTACAGAAAGTCATGCGCCATGATCGATCTCTATCACTGGCCCACCCCCAATGGCCACAAGGTGACGATTTTCCTTGAGGAAGCCGGGTTGCCTTATCGCATTCATGGCGTCGACATCGGCAAGGGCGAGCAGTTCAGGCCGGAGTTTCTGGCGATTGCCCCTAACAACCGCATTCCGGCGATCGTCGATGATGCGCCGGCCGACAGCGGTGCGCACATCTCGCTTTTCGAGTCGGGCGCCATCCTGCTCTATCTCGCCGAGAAGACGGGGAAGTTCCTGGCGAAGGATCTGCGTGGCCGCGCCGAGACCTTGCAATGGCTGTTCTGGCAGATGGCTGGGCTTGGCCCCATGGCGGGGCAGAACGGCCACTTCAACACCTATGCGCCGGAAAAAATTCCCTATGCCATGGAGCGCTATGTCAATGAGACCAACCGCCTCTATGGCGTCATGAACCAGCGCCTGGCGGATCGTGCATATTTGGCTGGTGACTATTCCATTGCCGATATTGCGTCTTATCCGTGGATCGTGCCGCACGAGCGCCATGGCCAGACTCTCGGCGACTTCCCGCACTTGCAGCGCTGGTTCGAGGCAATTGGTGCACGGCCCGCGGTGGCCCGCGTCTATGCGGCGGTGCCGGCTTCCTACGCGAAACCGTTGACCGATGAGGAACGCAAGGTGCTGTTCGGTCAGACGGCCGGCACCAGGGCCTGACCGGCGAACAGGCCCTTGCCCGGGCACTCGCGCTCGTAGAGCGCGAAGTCGGACAGGTAGGCGGAATAGACCGTCTGCATCATGGCGGTGTCGTAGAATTTCTCCGGCGCGGGATAAAATCCGTTGAGCAGCATCGCCTCAAGATGCGCCAACTCGACATCGGCGAAAGGTGTCGATGAATTGATCGTCTTGTAGTGGCTCGAGTCATGGCGGGCCATGGGCCGGGCATCGATCAATTCGAAGCCAATTCGCGCCTTGAGTGCCGGGCCGATGGCGCTGAAATTCTCAAAACAGAAGTAGCTGTCGTAATCGGCATAGACCAGGAAATCGATCTGCGGCCGCCAGTGCAGGTTTGACGTACGCACCGCCGGCTTCGCCATCTCCGCGCAGAACCGCCGGAATGTCAGCTGGTCGAGGCCGCCGCCAAACTGCGAGGCGGCCAGAAATTTCTGCGCATCGGGCGTGCGCTTGACGATCTTGTCGAGGAAACAGCTGACCAGGCGGCCATAGGGGCAGCGCAGGATGGTAAAGCGATAGTCGGCCAGCGCCAGATCCTTGAAGCTCGGCCGGAACGAATCGTTATTCTGGTGAATCCATTCCCATTCCGAGCGGCCGGCAATGGCACCGTTGGCCAAGGCGATCGACAATCGCACGGTCGTGCAGCCGTTTTTCGGGATCATCGAATAGATGGCACCGCTGTCATAGATTTGCAGTGCATGCGTATGGGAAAAATTGTGCTGCGGGTTCGATCGCAGGATCGAAGCGTGCACCGCGGCTCCATACCTGAGCAAATGCGCCATTCATAAACCACTTCAAGAATTCATCACCGGGGACATGTCATATATCAGCAAACTCAAGGCTTGGTGAAGCAAAGGTTTTTGGTCAGTTCCGCCCCGAATTCGGGCGCTGTCGCGAATTTGCTTCTCCAGCGGCCTGTAAGCTGGAAACGCCATGGCACCCCCGTTTCGCACGGCGGGGAATCCAGGTTAACGGTCATTTGATTTGAAGGATTTCGAGGAGGAAGTGTGGATTCCATCCGGCGGATTTTCTGCGGGTTTTGACGCTGCCTTCGGTTTTGTTGGCGCGCACCAGGCCCAATGCGAAGCGCCGGAGGGTTGCCATGTTCTTAGACCCGTGGCCAGAACGGTAGCGCGGCAGGTCGTCGTGAAAGGCGACATCGAGCAGCCAGTGAATGCTCTCGACACCCCAATGGCCGCGCACGGCATCCGCCAGCCTGTCGATGTCGAGGGGCGCGGAGGAGATGAAGTAGCGCGTGCCGGTGGTGCATTTGTCTTTATACTCCGTCCGGTTGACCATCCGCAGCAGGGTTTTGATATTCGGGAAGCGCGGCTGGTGCGGATCGGATTTTGCGCCCTTGATCCAGTCCACCACGTTGGAGGCCGAAGCGATGCGGGTTTCGATGCGGCCGTGGCCCTTCTCGACAACGCTTCTGGTGGCCAGTTCCTCGGGCGGGGCGCTATAGAAGTAGGACTTCACGGCGGCTTCGAAGCTTGGATGATTGCCTTTCAGGGCAAGAACGAAGCCGGCGCCGTGCGCCACGATCTTGCCGGCGATCTCAACCTGGCAACCCATGGCAGAGCCTGTCCTCGGGCTTGCCGAAGGCAAGACCCGGGGATTAGTTGACGAGGGCGCCTTGCAACTGGCCGGTGCCGGCGAGATGGTCGAGCAATTCGGGAATGGCGTTGATTTCGTTGGTTTTTTCCGGAACGCTCAGGCTCGCCAGGACGAGGCGGGCATGGCAGGCATAAGCGGAGAGCGTGTGCAGCGCCTTGAGGCCTTGGCCTTGTCGTGGCTGCGCCGCGCCCACCAGATGCTGCTCGCCCCAGGCGACCATATCGTCGAAATCGTCGCACGAGGCGATGCTGGCGCAGGTCAGAAGCAGCAGCACCTCGCTGAGCGGATAGACGATCCGCCACGGCTCGCGCCCGTCCTCGAGCCGGGAAAATGCTGCAACAGCAAAGCCACCCGCGCCCGCGGCGCGTCCCAGTCCACCGCAAATCCCGTCAAATCGCTCATCGCTTGCGCGCTCCTCGAATCAGCGCGCCAGGGAATCATCTTCCCCGCGTCAATGCAAAACCGCCGTTAACCCGAGTGCCGAGCCGTGCCAAGACACCTCTGAGGCCTTGATAATTTAGCAATAAGTGTATTTAAATGCTTCCAGGGTGGCGATCCCTCGCGACGGCGGTTCGCACACCGGTTGGTAGGAGTTGCCAGTGAGTAGTGAGTCCACAGACGAAATTCCGCGCGTGAAACCAGGCACGGGAAAAGCAAGGCCGGGCCACGTTGCGCCCACCCCAGATGCTGCTTCGCCCAACTTGCGGGTCAATTCGATGGAATCGGTGATCAGCGGCCTGCAGCGGCTGCGCAATGAATCGATTTCGATGGGTCTGCCGAAAGTGACGGCCTGCATCGACTATGCCTATTACGAGGCGTTGGGTGCGCTGCGGGAATCCCGGGGCAAGCCTGGGGACGACAAGAAATCGCTGCCTTAGCGGGTATCTTCTCAGCGCATCGAACGATCAAGCTGGCGGTCGCGCAGGATCATGACGATGCCCGCCGTCACCACGATGGCAGCACCGGCCCAGGTATAGAAGCCGGGGAAATCCCGGAAGAACAGGATGCCGTAAACGACCGCCCAGATCATCGCCGAGTACTCGAACGGCGCCACGAAGTTCGACTCGCCGAACTTGTATGCGGTGATGAAAAGCAGCATGGCAGCCGATGCCAGAAGGCCGACGAACAGCATGATGAGCACGTCCGGCAATGGCATTGCATGCCACGGCCGCGACAGGAAGATCAGGCTCTTGTGATTGACCAGGGTGAAGTCGAAACTGTTGAAGACCACCGCGAGGCAAAGCGCCGCCGCGCAATACACCGTGGTTTGCCAGAAGGCGATGACCAGCGGCGAGACTTTTTGCGCCAGTGGCCTGCCGATCATCTGGCCATAGGCGTAACCCAGCGCCGAATAGAGCGACAGAAGGGCCGCCGGTTCGAACGCTTCGGCTCCGGGTTGCACCATGACCAGCACGCCTGCGAAACCGGCGGCGATCGCCAGCCACCGGTGCAGCCGCACTTTTTCGCCAAGCAGCGGGCCGGCAAGTCCGGCGACAAAGAACGGCATGGTGAAGTAAATCGCCACGGCGGTGGCCAGCGGCAACGCCGCCAGCGACAACACGAATGCCAGATGTGCTGTGCACAGCACAGTGGATCGCAAGAGCACGCGCGGCAGGAGCACCGGAAACAGCTGGTTTAATGCACCATGGTACCACAGCAGGCCGAGGATCACCGGAAAGGAGCCAAGGCAGCGCATGATGATAACTTGATAGACCGAATAGTCTCCCGACATGGCCTTCAGAATCGCATCCTGTGTTGTCGCAAAACCGATGGCCGCGAGAATGCAGGCGAGTGCCAGCAAGCGATTGTCGCGATGTGGAGCGGTCATTCCTCAGAGGTCCACAATCGTCTGTGCCAGCAGCTTGACACCCGGTTCGATCTTGCTTTCGCCGATCGACGAGAAAGCCAGGCGGTAATGGTTGCGCGGCGCATCGTTGGCGCCAAATGTGATGCGGCCGGGTTCGATCAGAATGCTTTTGGCGGCGGCGGCCCGGCCCAGGGCGTCGCTATCGAGCTGAGGCGGACCCTTCACCCAGTAGCTGGTACCGCCGAAACTCGGCACGCGGGCTGCGTCGGGCATATGGTGCTTCAAGGCCTCGCCCATGATCTCCCAGCGGATGCGGTAGGCGCGGTGCAGCCTGCGGATCAGCGTGTCGTGATGGCCGAGCGACAGGAAGAGGGCCGCCGTGCGCTGATTGTTGTTGGGCGCGTGGCGCACCATCAGGCGGCGCAGCGCGCGAGCTTCCGCCACCAGATCCTTTGGACCCACCAGAAAGCCAAGGCGCAGACCGGGGAACAGCGTCTTCGACAATGAGCCAACATAGATGACGCGGCCTTCGTCATCGAGCGACTTCAGGGCCGGGCAGGGCTCGTTCACATAATTCGTCTCGAACTCGTAGTCGTCCTCGATGATGACGAAGTTGTGCTTGGCGGCGCGTTTCAAGAGTTCCATGCGGCGCTCGAGCGGCATGGTGACGGTGGTCGGGAACTGGTGACTGGGCGTGGTGAAGACGACATCGGCGGCGTTGATCTCGTCCGGCAGTGTCAGCCCATTGGCATCGACCGGAATGAGCGCCACGTTGGTGGTCTTGAGATTGAAGATGTTGCGGACATCCGGATAACCGGGCTCCTCCATCGCCACGGCAGTCTTGGAACCCACCAGCAGGCTGGTGAGAATATAGAGCGCGTTCTGGGCGCCGAGTGTCACCAGGATCTCATTGTCGTTGGCGATGATGCCGCGGCGCGGCAGAATGCGGCGGCGGATCTGTTCGACCAGCAGCGGATCGTCGAAAGCCCAGGTGTCGTTGGTCCACGAGCCGAGCCATTTCTTGCCCAGCGCCTGACGCGAACAATCTCGCCATTCAGCCAGCGGGAACAGGGTGTGATCGACCTGGCCATAGATGAAGGGATAGGCATAGGACTGCCAGTCCAGCGGCTTCGAGACATTGGCTTGCGCCGCCGGCCCGATCATCAGCCGCTTCGACCAATCGAGTCCGGAGGAGACGGCCCGCGGCTTCTGCTGCGGTTTCTGCGGCACGGCGGTATCGAGCGCCTTCTCGGCCACGTAATAACCCGAGCGCTCGCGGGCCACGAGATAGCCATCGTCCAGCAGGCCCTGATAGGCGAGAACCACCGTGTTGCGCGACACGCCAAGGCACTTCGCCATTTTGCGCGTTGACGGGATCGGCTCGTCGCGAGTCAATTGCCCGTCGAGAATGCCGGAGACCAGCGCCTCGCGGATCTGCGTCTGCAGGCTCGCATGCTCGTTGCGCCGGATATGGACGAGCCAGTCGCGCAATTTTGGTTCCTGTGATTGGCCGCTCTGGACCTATCATAGGACCAAGGGAGCCGATAGAGTAGTGTGGATTCGACCCCTCACAGGCAGAACATGACCGAACCCGCCGTCAACACCTCGCCCAAGACCTGGGACGAGATCAAAACCACCACCTGCTACATGTGCGCCTGCCGTTGCGGGATCAAGGTGTATCTGAAAAACGGCACGGTCACCTACATCGACGGCAACCCCGATCACCCGGTGAACAAGGGCATTATCTGCGGCAAGGGCGCGGCGGGCATCAAGCAGCATTATTCGCCCGCCCGATTGTCAAAGCCACTGATCCGCGTCGGCGAGCGTGGGCTCGGCGGGTTCCGCGAGATCGAATGGGAAGAAGCCTTGCGCACGGCAACGCTGTGGCTTTCCGAAGTGCGCAATACCGACCCCAGGAAGCTCGCCTTCTTCACCGGCCGCGATCAAAGCCAGGGACTCACCGGCTGGTGGGCGGCGCAATTTGGCACCCCCAATTATGCCGCGCATGGCGGCTTCTGCTCGGTCAACATGGCGGCGGCCGGGCTTTATACATTTGGCGGATCGTTCTGGGAATTCGGCGAGCCGGACTGGAAGCACACCAAGTATTTCATGCTGTTCGGCGTCGCCGAGGACCATGCCTCGAACCCGATCAAGAAGGCGCTGGGGCAGTTGAAGGCGAGGGGCGTCAAGATCGTCTCGATCAACCCGATCCGCACCGGTTATTCGGCCATCGCCGACGAGTGGATCGGTATTCGTCCGGGTACGGATGGATTGCTGGTGGGCGCCTTGATCCACGAATTGATCTCGGCCCAGAAGATCGATGGCGATTATCTGCTGCGCTACACCAATTCGCCGTGGCTGGTGATCGAAAATCCGGGCGGCGCCGACGACGGGCTGTTCGCGCGCAATGCGCAAGGCTCCGCCCTCGTTTGGGACGCGCATTCGGGAACGCCGATGCCAGCACTTTCTCCCGATGCGCTGCCCAAGCTGATGGGCCGCTTCAAACTGCCGGATGGCCGGCGGGTGGTGACCAGCTTCCAGTTGATCGCCGAGCGCTTCCTTAACCCCGAATGGACGCCAGAGGCGGTTTCCGAACGCTGCGGCGTACCGGTTGCGACCATCAAGCGGCTGGCCGCCGAACTGGCCCGCACGGCGTTCGAGGAACAGATCGAGCTTGATGTTCCGTGGACGGATCATCTTGGCCGCTACCACGAGAAGATGCTGGGCCGGCCCGTCTCCATGCACGCGATGCGCGGCATCTCGGCCCATGCCAATGGTTTCCAGACCTGCCGCACCATTCATCTTTTGCAGATTCTCCTCGGCACCATCGACGTGCCGGGTGGCTTCCGTTACAAGCCGCCGTTTCCCAAGCCTTCACCGCCAGGTGTCAAACCCGCCGGCAAACCGGGACAGGTGAAGCCCAACACGCCGCTGCCGGGGCCACCCTTGGGCTTTGTCACCTCGCCCGAGGATTTGCTGGTCGACGCGGATGGCGTGCCACAGCGCATCGACAAGGCCTATAGCTGGGATGCGCCGCTCGCCGCCCACGGGCTTATGCACATGGTCATCACCAATGCGGCGAAGAAGGACCCTTACGGCATCGAGGTGCTGTTCATGTACATGGCCAACATGAGCTGGAACTCGGCGATGAACGTGCCCGATACCATCAGGTATCTGATGCAGAAGGAGCCCGATGGTTCCTACACCATTCCGAAGATCATCTATTCCGACGCCTATGCCTCCGAGATGGTGCACTACGCCGACCTCATTTTGCCGGATACCACCTATCTCGAGCGCTGGGATTGCATCTCGATGCTCGACCGGCCGATCTCCGAGGCCGATGGCCCGGCCGATTCGATCCGTCAGCCGGTGGTGGAGCCGGACCGCGATGTGCGTCCGTTCCAGACCGTGCTACTCGATCTCGGCAATCGCCTGGGGTTGCCCGGCATGACCCGCACCGATGGCTCACCGCGCTATCCCGGCGGCTATGCCGACTATATCGTCAATCATGAACGCGCCCCCGGCATCGGGCCGCTGGCGGGCTTCCGTGGATCGAATGGCAAGGCGCAAGGGCGGGGGGCGCCGAACCCCGAACAGTTGCAGCACTATATCGACAACGGCTGCCACTGGTATTACGAGCTGCCCGATCACATGAAGTACTACCGCCATGTGAACTGGGCCTATCTCGACTGGGCGACGTTCTTTGGCTTCATGGGCAAGCCCGAGCCGGTGATCCATCAACTCTATTGCGAACCGCTGCAGAAATTCCGCCTGGCGGCGCAGGGCCATGGCAAGGTTGTTCCGCCCACGGAGGACCACAAGCAGCGCATCCTCGGCCACTTCGATCCCATTCCCTTCTGGTATCCGCCGTTCGAGGGCGAGATGGTGAGTGGCAGGGATTTTCCGATGCACGCGCTGACCCAGCGGCCGATGGCGATGTATCATTCCTGGGGTTCGCAGAATTCCTGGCTCAGGCAGATTCTCGGCCGCAACTGGCTCTACATGGCGCGCGACATGGCGGCGAAACTTGGGATCGCCGATGGCGACTGGGTGAACGTCACCTCGCACCACGGCAAGATCAGGGGACAGGCCAAGCTGATGGATGGCGTCAACCCCGAAACTGTCTGGACGTGGAACGCCATTGGCAAGCGTTCAGGTGCCTGGAATCTTGCTCCGGGTGCGGATGAATCGAAAAAGGGCTTCCTGCTCAACCATCTGATCTCGGAGTTGCTGCCGGAGCGCGAAGGCGGCTACCGTTATTCCAACAGCGATCCGGTGACCGGGCAGGCAGCGTGGTATGATTTGCGGGTGCGGGTGGAGAAAGCAGCGGATCAAGATGAAATGAGCCAACCGCAGTTCCCGGTGATGAAGAAGATCAGGAGAGCGAAATGACCTCGCTGCCACCGCCATCGGCGAAAAAGCTGGGCCTCGTCATCGATCTCGATACCTGCGTCGGCTGCCAGGCTTGCGCCACGTCGTGCAAGGAGTGGAACGCGCAGGGCTATTCGGCACCATTGAACGACGTGAACCCCTACGGCGCTGAAGCCACGGGTGTGTGGCTGAACCGCATTCACGGCTATGAGGTGAAGGCGGAGGGGCAAGCCCAATCGCGCATCGTCAACTTCCCCCGCTCTTGCCTGCATTGCGAGGAGCCGGCCTGTGTGACCGTGTGCCCGACGGGTGCTTCCTACAAGCGTGCCGAGGATGGCATCGTGCTGGTGAACCCCGAAACCTGCATCGGTTGCAAGCTGTGTTCATGGGCCTGTCCCTATGGCGCACGCGAATATGACCAGGCTGACGGCGTGATGAAGAAATGTACGCTGTGCGTCGA
>JANPCS010000272.1:0-17616 GCA_031431065.1 Hyphomicrobiales bacterium
GGGCTCGAGGAAGGCCACCAGCTGCCGCGCTCGATCATCGAGTTCTACTACAAGAACGACGAGTTGGGCGATCCGATGGTCTCGGAAGAGCACATCACTGCCTTCAACTGGGCGGGCCCCCAGGAAATCGACGACATGATGCACATGGCGATCCGCATCAACGATTTCCTCTCGGGGCTTTTCCTGGGGATCGGCATCAAGCTGGTCGATTTCAAGATCGAGTTCGGCAGGCTCTATGAGAACGACATGATGCGCATCGTGCTGGCCGACGAGATCAGCCCCGATTCGTGTAGGCTTTGGGACATCAAGACCCAGGACAAGCTCGACAAGGACCGCTTCCGCCGCGACATGGGCGGGTTGATCGAGGCCTATCATGAAGTGGCCAAGCGTTTGGGAATCATCGCCGAGGGCGAGAAGCCGGAACGCTCCAAACCCAAACTGGTGAAGACGGATACCGTGCAATGAAGGCAAAGGTGAAGGTGACGCTGAAAACCGGCGTCCTCGACCCGCAAGGCAAGGCCATCGAAGGGGCGCTGGGGCATCTGGGCTTCGGCGGAGTTGCCGGCGTTCGCCAGGGCAAATATTTCGAGATCGAACTGGCCGAAACCGACCACGCCAAGGCCCGGGACCAGGTCAAGGCCATGTGCGACAAGCTGATCGCCAATACGGTGATCGAGAATTACGAGATTGAACTGGGATAGATCAGAAATGATCCATATTGGAACCTGTCCGCACTGCAACAAGCATCACCTGGCACTAAAAGTAGTTCAAGTTGTTCAAAAAGTTAAGCCTCACGGAAACCTGCATATGGAGTGCCCGAACTGCAACTTTCCTATTGCGGCAACTTTCGTGTTTCCCCAAGGGCTCTCATCGCATGATCTGATAAATAGCAGCAGTAGCGCTGAATCTCTGGGAGCAAAAATCACTCAGATCTGGCCAGAAATTCCAAAGCCAAATATCCCTGAAAGCCTGCCCAATGCTGTTGAGAGAGCACTCCTGCAAGCAGAAACCAACTTTCACCAATCTGGCCATGAAGAAGCTGCAGCAGTGATGTATAGAAAGGCATTAGAAGGTGCACTCAAACAAATGGCTCCGGAAATCAAAGGTACACTGGCCTCGAGAATTGATCAGTTGGCAAAGAATGGAAAGCTGACCAATGATCTTGCGGATTGGGCAAGACAAGTCAAGAACCTGGGGAACGATGGCGCACACGAAATTGATGCGATTGAACGAAGTGAAGTTGAATCACTAAGGGGGCTAACAACGATGGTGCTCACATACCTTTTCACACTACCTGAGCAGGTTCGAGTGCTCCGCCAGGGACATGCGGCACCTGCACCATGAAATCCGCCGTCGTCGTATTCCCCGGAATCAATCGCGAGACCGACATGATGCGGGCGCTGGAAAGCGTCACGGGCGAAAAGCCCGTCAGCGTCTGGCATACCGAGACGGAATTGCCGAAGGTCGATCTCGTGGTGGTGCCGGGCGGCTTTTCCTATGGCGATTATCTGCGATGCGGGGCCATCGCGGCGCGTTCACCCATCATGTCGGATATCCGCGCCAAGTCTCTGAAAGGACTGAAGGTTCTCGGCGTGTGCAACGGCTTTCAGATCATCACCGAGGCGGGCCTGCTGCCGGGTGTGCTGATGCGCAATGCGCAATTGGGCTTTGTCTGCCGTGAGGTGAAGCTCAGGGTCGAAAACACCGAGACCTTCTTCACGAACAAGATGATGAAAGGTGCCGTCGTCTCCTGCCCGGTGGCCCATGGCGAAGGCAACTACATCTGCGACGCCGAGACGCTGCGGCGCCTCGAAGCCGAAAACCGCGTGGTGTTCCGCTACGCCGGGGGCACCAACCCCAACGGCGCCATGAACGACATCGCCGGCATCGTCAACGAGGCGGGCACCGTCATCGGCATGATGCCGCATCCCGAAAACATGATCGAACCCTTGCACGGCAAGACCGACTGCCGCCCGCTGTTCGAAAGTCTGCTGGCGGCTTAAGTTTCAGGCCTTCGGTTGCACGGGTAAGTTAAGGCAAAGCTAAGTCAAATGCTTATCCGTGCATTAACACCCGCTTCACCGCCCGCCCCATTAAGGATTGATTAAGGCTCCAACTTCGCGCCAAATGTGGTTGTCCAATCCTCAACGGACATGGTCACTCAAATCTTAGGAGAACAACATGAGCCGCATCATCAAGTCCCTCCTCGGTTACAGCCGCGACAGCGCCACGCCGGAAGAACGCGAAGCCTATCGCGTCGCCAACGAAGCGCTGCAATATCGCGTCAACATGATCGAGCGCCAGACCGCGCGGACCCGCCTCGCCAATATGGTGACGACCGACGCTTTCGGTCACGCCGTCCGCTGACCCCACCCGGCAGCCGGGAACGCCATATGGCTTCGATACGCCGCCACTGGTGGGGGTGGCGGGATTGCGGACCGTTAAAACTTTACCGATAGCCTTGACCACTGCTTCACTGCAATGTCAGCTCCCTTCAGTTTGAACGAAAAATTCCGTTCAAATTTGCGCCATCCGTGAGAGGGTGCTGGCAGCCCCAAGCAGTGGAGAACAGCATGCCGAGCATTATCAAATCATTGATTGCCAAAACCCGCCGGGTGCCCTCCGCCGAGGACGCCGAAACACTTCAGCGGTCCGTGCAGGTGCTGCAGTTCCGCGTCCAGCAGATCGTCCACGCCACGCCGGCAGCTGTTAAGCGCGCCGCCGCCTGACCTCCATCGCGACCGGTTTGAAACAGGACTTCGGCTGTGCCCCACCGGTTATCGACATTGCCGCTGCTGCGTGAGTTGCAGATCGGTTACCGCAATCTTGTCGATAAATTGTCCGGCCCGGTTTAACGCCCGCTTCACCGCGTGCCGCGTTAATCTTGGATTAATGCAAGAAATTCGGGCCATATGTGGTTGCCTGATCGCTAACGGGCATTGTCAACAGACTATGAGGACCACCGATGACCCGCATGTTCAAGTCCCTCCTCGGCACCAAGCGCAACGAACCGACGGCTGAGGAAGTCGAAGCCATGGAACGTGCCACATTCCTGCTGCGCCGCCGGGTCGAGCGCATGATGGACCACAAACTCGTTGCCTGATTTTTGAGTTTCGGATTTCCTAGCGCAGCACTGCATTGGACATTTGAGATTTGGGGGATGAGGCGCTAAGGCCTCTCCCCATGAGCCACCCCGCCGATATCAAGATCACCCCCGAACTCGTCAAATCGCACGGCCTGAAGCCCGAGGAATACGAGCGGTTCGTGAAATTGCTGGGGCGCACCCCCAGCTACACCGAACTCGGCATCTGTTCGGCCATGTGGAACGAGCACTGTTCCTACAAATCCTCCAAGAAATGGCTGAAGACCATGCCCACCACGGGGGCCAAGGTCATTCAGGGTCCGGGTGAAAATGCCGGGGTCATCGACATCGGCGACGGCGACGCCATCGTTTTCAAGATGGAGAGCCACAACCACCCCTCCTTCATCGAGCCCTATCAGGGGGCGGCCACCGGGGTGGGCGGCATCCTGCGCGATGTTTTTACGATGGGGGCGCGGCCGATCGCGGCGATGAACGCCCTGCGGTTTGGAGCCCCTGAGCATCCCAAGACCCGGCATCTGGTATCGGGCGTGGTGCACGGCATCGGCGGTTATGGCAATTCCTTCGGTGTGCCGACCATCGGTGGCGAGGTGAATTTTCATCCTCGCTACAATGGCAACATCCTGGTCAACGCCATGGCGGTTGGCCTGGCGCGGTCGGACTCGATTTTCTATTCCAAGGCCAGGGGCGTCGGCCTGCCGGTTGTCTATCTCGGGGCCAAGACGGGCCGTGACGGCATCCACGGCGCCACCATGGCATCCGCCGAATTTGCCGATAATGCCCATGAAAAACGCCCGACCGTACAGGTGGGCGACCCCTTCACCGAGAAATGCCTGCTCGAAGCCTGCCTCGAACTGATGGCGAGCGGAGCCGTCATCGCCATTCAGGATATGGGCGCGGCGGGGCTCACATCGTCCGCCGTCGAAATGGGCGCCAAGGGCGATCTCGGCATCGAGCTCGATCTGGATAAAGTGCCCTGCCGCGAGGCGGGCATGACGGCTTACGAGATGATGCTGTCGGAAAGCCAGGAGCGCATGCTCATGGTGCTTCGTCCCGAACAGGAGAAAGAGGCGGAAGCCATCTTCCACAAATGGGGGCTGGATTTCGCCATCGTCGGGAAAACCACGGATACGCTGCGCTTCGTCATCAAGCACGAGGGCGAGGTCAAGGCCGACCTGCCGATCAAGCAGATGGGCGACGAGGCCCCGGAATATGACCGCCCCTGGGTCGAGCCGAAGAAGCTCGCCATTCTGAAGGATGTGCCCGCCCCAAACGATCTGGCGGCGGCGATCCTGAAAATCGTTGGATCGCCCGACATGTGCTCGCGGCGCTGGGTGTGGGAGCAGTATGATCACCTGATCCAGTCCAATACCGCGCAGATCCCCGGCGGCGACGCCGGCGTGGTGCGCATTCGTGGGCAAAAGGCCATCGCCGTCTCGACCGACGTGACGCCGCGCTATGTCGAGGCCGATCCCTTCGAGGGGGCGAAGCAGGCGGTGGCCGAATGCTGGCGCAACCTGACGGCGGTGGGGGCGGAGCCCATCGCCATTACCGACAACCTCAATTTCGGCAACCCCGAGCGGCGCGAGATCATGGGGCAGTTCGTGATGGCCATCAAAGGCATCTCGGAAGCCTGCATCGCGCTGGATTTCCCTGTCGTGTCGGGGAATGTCTCGCTCTATAACGAGACCAACGGCCAGGGCATCTTGCCGACGCCCGCCATTGGCGGCATCGGCGTGCTGAGCGATGTCACCAAAATGGCGACGCTGGCTTTCAAGGCGGATGGCGACGCCATCCTGCTGGTCGGCGGCCATGGCCATCACCTCGGCCAATCGATATACCTGCGCGAGGTCCTGGGAGCTGAGGAAGGCGCACCGCCGCCCGTCGATCTGGGCACCGAGAAGTGCCACGGCAACTTCGTGCGGCAGGTGATCAATTCACGCCAAGTGACGGCGGTACATGACATTTCCGACGGCGGCCTGGGGCTGGCAGTGATCGAGATGGCGCTCGCCGGAAACCTCGGCGCAACGCTTGTGGCACTCACCCACGAGCAACTCTTCGGCGAGGATCAGGCCCGCTATGTACTCACCTGCAAGGCATCTGACACTGTCCGGATGTTGAGCATGGCCACGGCAGCAGGCATTCCGATTACCAAGGTGGGTTCGGTCACAATGGACGCCACCGTGAAGATCGCAGGCGGGCCATCTTTGCCCCTGTCCGAACTTCGCACGGCCCATGAGGGCTGGTTCCCGGCATTTATGGCGGGCGAGATTTGAGGCGGTGCATTAAGGTGCTTGTAAAAGATGTAAAGGTGTGTTATGTTTTCCTAGATTACTGAGGGGCGTATCGTGACACACGGTGGATTTTCGGAACAGCAGCAGGAAATGCTAACCGGCCATTACACGGTCGAGGTTGCGGATGCGGCCACGCGTGACATGCTCTTGAAGCTTGTCGGCCTGATGTCCAGCCGTCAACAGGAAGAACGCACGCGCCTAAGCGAGCAGAATATCGAGGCTTTGCTGGGTGTGCTGCTGCCGCAGGATCCCACGCCGCTGGCCCGCCGCGATCTCGAACTGGACAATGCGGGCTTGAGGGCGGAATTCCTGAAAACCGTACCTTGCCTGACGGCGGGGGATTTGAGCGATATGGCCGGCCACGAGGCGAAAAACCGCAGCGTCACAGCTTCGCGCTGGAAGGCGCAGGGGCGGATATTCTCGGTGCCGTTCCAACGTGCCGAACTCTATCCCGCCTTCCAGTTCGCCGATGGCGAACCGATTGCCGCCATGGCGCGAGTGCTGGCGGCTCTTCCCGCCTCGATGAGCAACTGGCAGCGGGCCTTCTGGTTTACCTCGCCCAACGGCTGGCTGGGCGGCGATAAACCGTCTGCACGGCTTGCCGATCCTGTTGCTGTGGTTGTGGCCGCAACGCGCGAAGGCCAGCCGATCGGCTGAGCATGTTATCCGCTCCGCCCGCCGCCCTCGCCAGAGGCAATCTGCAGCTTCTGGCGCAGGGTACGCTGCTGCACCGGCTGCATGACCGGACATATGCCGCTACCAGCTTCAACCCGGGAACCGGCCCGTCCCGCAGCCGCTTCGCGCCCATTAAATCTGCCACTGGCTTAGCCATTCCAACGCTTTACGCCGCCCAAACCTTCGAATGCGCCGCCCATGAGACGGTCTTTCACGATATCGTTCACGACCGGCCGTCGAAGACCGTGCCGCTGACGCGCCTCGAACCGGTAGTGCATTCGATCATCGCGGCAACCGTGGATTTGACCATGGTGCAGCTCTTCGAGCCCGATCTCAACGCCTGGGGCCTGACCCGTGGCGATCTCATCGACACCCTTCCCCAGGACTACGCCGCAACCGCCCGCTGGGCCGAGGCGATCCACACCGCCTATCCGGACGCCCACGGCATGGTCTGGACGTCGCGGCGCTGTGACCCCGGCACCGCCTATCTGCTCTTTGGCGACCGCCTCGCCGATGGCAGCCTGACCAGCCTGTCATCCGTGGCGCTCACGTCGAGCGATGCCGAACTGCGCGCCGTCATCGGCTTTGGCAGCAGGGCCGGCATCTCCATCACGCTGTAAAGCGGGTCTTGATTGCCGGTGGGCAAACCAATACATGAAAGGTCCAGCGAAAGGGCTTTGGGCAATGGCCATGAGTGCAACCGAAATTGAGCGCTTCATCAAGGAGGCGCTTCCTGATGCCGTGATCGACATCCGCGATCTGGCAGGCGACGGCAACCACTACGCCGCCAATGTCGTGTCCGCCGCCTTCAACGGCAAGTCCCGCATACAGCAGCATCAGATGGTCTACGCCGCCCTCAAAGGCCGCATGGGCGGCGAACTGCACGCGCTGGCATTACAAACAAGCACCCCGGAGAATTGACACATGACCGACATCGCCACCTGGATCGACAATGAAGTGAAGAGCAACGACGTGGTGCTGTTCATGAAGGGCACGCCGGAAGCGCCCATGTGCGGCTTTTCCGGCAAGGCCACGCAGATTCTCAATCACCTGGGCGTCCCCTTCAAGGGCATCGACGTGCTGTCGTCCAACGATATCCGTCAAGGCATCAAGGACTACACCAACTGGCCAACCGTACCGCAGCTCTATGTCAAGGGCGAAGTCGTTGGCGGTTCCGACATCATGATGGAAATGTTCCAGTCCGGCGAGTTGAAGACGCTGATGACCGGCAAGGGCCTCGGCTGACCCTTCAGCGGAGTCTCGCCAACATCGCGCCGATCCTGGCGGCGGTTGCCTTGTCCGCCACCGCCCTGGCGTTCTCGAGATCTGATTTGGCGCCGCGGATGTTGCCGATCTTGAGGCGGAAGGCGGCACGGCTGACGTGCACCTCGAAGTCATTGGGCGCCACCGCAATGGCCCGGTCGAAATCGCCAATGGCACTCTCGACGTCCTTCAGCACCAGCTTGGCCTCGGCCCGGCCGGCATAGGCGCGGCCGAAACCGGGGTCGCTCAAGGTGGCGGTGGTGAAATCGGCGACGGCGTTTTCCGCCTCGCCGATGAGCAGCAGCAGGCGCCCGCGCTGATAGGCGGCTTTGGCATGCGCCGGATCGGCCTCCAGCGCCTGGGTGAACTCATCCATGGCCTTGACGATGTCTTTCGCGGCAAGCGCCGCGAGGCCCGCGGCCAGCCGCTCGTCGGCGGGGGCGGCCATGGCCGGAGCAATCGACAGAACGACAAACAATATAGCCAGGAACCTGATCATGCCCCCTGCTAACCCGGGCAAGCATGACAGGCAAGCACCGCAATGGTTGACCTTAGGCACACCTTCGGGCAGGCATGGGGGCTCACACGGATTCTCCATGACCTCGCTCAAGACCCGCGCCATCCTCGCCCTGTTGCTGACCATGTTTCTGTGGGGGTCCGCGGCCGTTTTCATGCGCACCCTGGCGTTGTCGCTCAGCCCCGAGAATTCGCTTGCGTTACGCTATGTGCTGCTGAGCGTCATCAATGTGATCGGGTTGCTGTGGCTCGGCACCTGGCGCATTCCCAGGGCCGACTGGCCGCGATTCCTGCTCGCCGGTATTGTCGGCATGGCGGGCTATAACTGGTTCGTGAACGCCGGTTTCGCCCTGGTGCCGGCCGGCATCGGCACCATCGTCACCATGATCGAACCCCTGATGATCGCCATCCTTGCCGCCCTTCTGCTTGGCGAAAAGCTCAACCGTTTCATTTTCGCCGGCGTGGCGATTGCCATTGCCGGATCGCTGGTGCTGTTCTGGAATGACCTCTCCTCAACTTCGCCCGCAGCTGTTCCATTGCAGGGGGTGATCCTGCTGCTCATCAGTTGCTTGTGCTGGGCCATCTATACGATTGTGGTGAAGCCGCTGCTCGACCGCTACGACAGCTTCACGGTGACGGCCATAACCATGCTGATCGCCGCCCCTATCATGATCGGTGCGGCAAGCGAGCCATTGCCGGCGCTGGCCGCCAAGCTCGATCTTCGTCAGTGGGCGGAGGTTGTGTATCTGGTGATCGCCGCGGGTATCGGCGGCACGCTGATGTGGAACTATGGCACCAAGCATCTCTCCGGCACGGCGGCGGGAACATTTCTCTACCTGATCCCGGTTGTTGCCGTGGTTTGCGGGGCGATTGTCCTGGCCGAACCGGTGACCATCAACGTGATCGCCGGCGGCCTGCTCATGCTGGCCGGTGTTGCAGCCGCGCAATTCGGCCCGGCAATGATGGCGCGGCGCTGACAGAATGGACATTCGCGCCCTCCTCGCCCTGCTCTTCACTGTCGCCGTTTGGGGAATTGGCCCGGTCTTCCTGCGCAGCCTGTCGGTCGACTTAGGCCCCGCCGATCATCTGGCCATCCGCTACACGATCGTATTTTTTCTCTATCTGCTGCTGCTGGCGATTTTCGGGCGATGGCGCGTCGCAAGGTCCGATTGGCCGCGCTTGCTGGTGATCTCGGTCATCGGCATGGTCGGTTACAATTTAGGCTCGGCCTTTGGTTTCGAACATGTGCCGGCCGGTATCGGAAGCCTCATCATCGGCACGCAGCCGATCTTGATCGCCATCCTGGGTTCGCTGATCGCCAACGAGAAATTGTCGCCAACCGTCATTCCCGGATTGATCATCGGCTTCATCGGCGTGATGTTCCTGGTGTGGAAAGATTTGGGTGTCGCCACCGGTAGCTGGGATTTCGCCGCCGGCTGCGCCCTGATCTTCCTGAGCGGCGGCGCCTGGGCTGTCTATGTCGTGCTCAGCAAGCCACTGGTCATCAAGTATGGCGCGTTGAGCATCACCGCCTGGTCGATCATCATCGGATCGCTGGTCATGGTGCCCCTGCTGGCCCGGCCATCGACACTCGATACGCTCGCTGCCATGAGCCAGCGCAGCTGGCTGGAGATGGGTTACATCGCCATCGTATCGACGATCATCGCCTCGATCTCGTGGAATTTCGGGGCCTCGCGCCTGACCGCGGCGGCAGCCGGCGCCTCGCTCTATCTGGTGCCCCCAATCGGCGTTCTGGCCGGTGCTGCAATCCTCGGTGAAACCGTCACCCCCGGCATGCTGCTGGGTGGCGCGTTGATCATGCTCGGTGTTGCCATCACCCAGTTCGGACACTACCTGAGGCCCGGCGCCAGAACGCTCGCACTTTTCGCCATCCTCTTTGCCGTCACCATGTGGGGGTTGATCCCGGTGGCGATGCGTTACCTGATCCTCGATCTTTCCCCGCAGACGGCCTTGGTGCTGCGCTTGTACCCTGCCGGATTGCTGGCCGTCATCGTGCTGCTTTTCATCGGTGTACGGAGGATCGAGTGGCGCGACTGGGGCCGCATCGCCATTGCGGCACTGGCCGGAAATCTCGGCTATCAGATCCTCGCCGCCTTCGGGATGGAGACCGTGCCCGCCAGCTGGACCGGGCTCATCTTCGGACTGGAGCCAGTGTGGATCGCGCTGTTCTCCGTGCTGTTGGCGGCGGAGAAACTGACTCCCTGGCTGATCGCCGGAATCTTTGTGGCGATCCTCGGCACCGCCGCGCTGATGCTCGGCAGCACGCTGGCCTCCACCGGCGGCGTGACGCTTTTCGGGGTGGCTCTCGTTACACTTTCCACCTTGGGCTGGGGCATCTACACCGTGGTGATCAGGCCGGTATCGCGCAAATACGGCGCGCTGCAAGCCGCCTGCCTGACCATGGCGATCGCCGCATTGCCGATGCCCTTGTTCGTCGGGCTCGATTTTCCGCAGACACTTGCCGGCTTGGGAACAGTCTCATGGCTGGCGGTCGGCTTCGTCGTCGTCTTCGGCACCTTCCTCGCCACATCGGCCTGGAACTATTCCCTGGGTCACATGGAAAACTCGACTGCCGGAGTGTTTCTCCACGTGCAGCCGGTGGTGGCGGCCATCGGCGGCATATTGCTGCTCGGCGAAAAACTCACCTGGCCGCTGCTGGCCGGTGGCGGGCTAATAATCCTCGGCGTGGCCATCGCCCAATTCGGACCTCGCATGCAAAAGCCGCAATTGGCGCCAAGCCGCAAGGCGCCTATCAAAGCGCGATGACCAGCACCGCCGCGCCTATCCCATGGTACTATGCACCAGCGATCGTCATCATCGCCGGCTGCCTGATCGCCATCGTCAACTTTGGTGTGCGCTCGAGCTTCGGCCTGTTCACCGGCCCGATTTCCGAAGCCCATGGCTGGCCGCGCGAAATCTATTCCTTCGCCATGGCCATGCAGAACCTGTTGTGGGGCATCGCAACACCTTTGGCCGGTGTACTGGCCGACCGGCACGGCGCTACCCGCGTGCTGATGGCGGGTGCGGTGATCTATTGCCTCGGCACACTTCTGATGATCGGCACCGACAATATCATGATATTTACGTTAGGCGGCGGCATTCTGGCCGGCACAGGTATAGCCTTCTCATCTTTCAGCATCGTCATGGCGGCGCTGGGCCGCATCGTGCCGCCGGAAAAGCGCTCGTGGTCGTTCGGCATCGCCACCGCCTCGGGCTCGCTCGGCCAGTTCATCTTCGCGCCTCTGGGCTCGGTGCTGATCAGCGCCTATGGCTGGCAGACCGCCCTGGCCATTCTAGCGGCGTCAACCTTGTCGATCATCGTCTTCGCCTTGCCGCTGCGCACCGGCAGCAACGCATCATCGCCACAGCCGGCGGGCGAGACCACTCTTGCCATGGGCAAAGCCATCACCACCGCCTTCGGTAATCGCTCGTTCCTGCTGCTGACGGCGGGCTTCTTCGTCTGCGGCTTTCACCTCGCCTTCATCACCGTGCATTTGCCGCCCTATCTGGCCGAACACGGAATTTCGAAGGAAGTGGCGGGCTTCGCCATGGGCGCCATCGGACTGTTCAACGTGGTGGGCGCATATGCGTCAGGCATCATCGGTGGAAAATACAAGAAGCCATTGCCGCTCAGCCTGATCTATTTGGCGAGATCGCTGGCCATCGCCGCCTTCATCCTGCTGCCGGTCACACCGCTCACCACCTTCGCTTTCACCGCCGCGATAGGACTTCTGTGGCTGTCGACCGTGCCGCTGACCATGGGGCTGGTCGTGGCGTTCTTCGGCACGCGCTACATGGCGACGCTGTATGGTTTCGTGTTCCTGAGCCACCAGATCGGCGGCTTTTTGGGCGTCTGGCTGGGCGGCAAGCTTTATGACCAGTTCGGCAGTTACGATCCCGTCTGGTGGGGCAGCGTGGCGCTGGGCCTGTTCGCCGCCATCATCCACCTGCCGATCCGTGAACAGCGCGATCAGCGCTTCGCTGCGGCCTGAACCGTGCACTGGCCCGGACACCGGCTGGCCCTGGGTATTTTCCTCAGCATACTGACGATCTGGCTGGTGGCCATGGCCGTGTTGATGCGCCAGTCCGCCTTGCCGCCCGAGGCCACGGGCGCGATGCTGGCGGTGTTCGAACCCGGCACGCCGCAGGATGACATTTTCGCCGCCCTCGCCCGCGCCGAGGCCCGCATCGTCAGGCCTTCGGCCTTGGGCTTCATCTGGATCGTGGCGGGCGATGAACCGGGCCTCGCCGGGCGGCTTTCGCAACAGGGCGCCATTGGCGCCTACCGCGACCTGCCGATCAGCCCGGCTATCGCCGGGTGTTTCGCACTGGCCGATGCCAAGGTGGCGAATGCAATCGGCCTCTAGCAGTTCAACCGGATGTTGCAGCTCGACGCAGATCGGTGCGGCCTTTACAAGACATTAACAAACAGTTACGTTCCAGGACATCGTAAGGTCGGCGCAGACGCCGGCATTAGATATCGGCGCAGAAAAGAGATGGAAGTGGTAGTTCCAGTTGGAATGGCCACGAGGGGCTTTCCTGATGAATGCGTAGCCGGCGGACGCGGTTTGGCGGGCTTCATCGTTGACGACAGCGTGTGTTAGTTTGACCCGAACCCACGATTGTTGAGATTGGTTGAGTGTTGAACACAGGAAAGGTGAAAATATGAAGAAGCTGATGATGGTTACAGCGCTGGCACTGACGGCAATGACCGGCAGTTCACAAGCAGCGCTGCTTGGCTCTACCGTCGATGTAGACTTCTATTTCCCCGACAGTTCGAGTCTGTATTGCTCGAGCGGCAGCGCTGTCGTTGGAGCGGGCGTTGAATATGCGGCGGGCTGCAGCGGGTTCAGCCCGGTCAGCATCGATATCACGGATACCCAGGTTATTGTCGGGCATTCCAATACAGGCGGATTTGCATCCGGTTCATTTAACGGATTTGTGATGAGTATCCTGTCTGGCCCTCTTATTTCGTCCCTGACATACAACGCTCTCCTCAGCACGCTTGGATCGACGGGGACGTCCTTCACCGGCACGAGCATGAGCTTCAATTTTGCCAGCCAGGGATTTGGCACAGCGGTGTTTGATATCGGCACCGGCACTTCGGCAGTGCCCGTTCCTGCTGCTTTGCCGCTTCTCGGCAGCGCATTGGGCCTCATGGCGTTGGCTGGACGCCGCAAGAGGAAATTAGCCAAGGCAGCCTGATCAAATCACATCGCAATTTCGGAAATCGGCCCTACGGGGCCGATTTTTTTTGAACCGCAATCGCGCGCGTAGCTGGTTCGGCGTCCAACCAACTTGGCAGCACTCGCCACGGCAAACTGCCAATCGTCAACCTCTAGCGATTTTGCGCTCAAGCTTTCATCCTTCGTTCATCGGCGTGGGGTGATGATGCCGTCATCGGCATTATTGGAGTTACCACCAACTTCGGAGACACATCATGAGCGACCGGGACTTTGAACGTCAAATGCAAGGCTGGAGTCTGACGACAGCGGAAATCATGTACCGCATGCCGGATTTTCGCGACATCCTGCAAACTTATATCTGGCAGGACTACGACCTTGCCCCGAAGTTTCCAAAGCTGATCAAGTTTCTCGATTTCTGGTCGCACAATCTTGACGGCCCCCTGGCCGAAGTGCGCGTCGCCCACGCCGGATTGATGCGGCCCCTGGCCATCCGCCACGTCGGCAGCGAGTGGCACCTGCACTGAATATCAAACCAATCCGGCGGCCCGCAAGCCCTGGCAGTAAAGTTGCCGGTGCAGCGATTGTACGATGGGGTGAAAGCGTTCGACCCATGCGAGGCTGAGCGAGGGCTGCAGGCGTTTCGCCTCCGCCAATGCTGCTTGTGCCGCTTCGATATCCCCCGCGAGACCGGCCGCCGCCGCGTAAGTTCGCCAGGCGGTGCCGAAATGGGGACGAAGCTGCACGGCTTTGCGTTCAAAACCCATGGCCTCGCCATACTGGCCATCGATGAGACGGCAGAGCCCGGTGACGGAAAAATTTGCGGCCTGGGTGAAGTCCCGGGGGCTCAGCCGCGTGGCGGTGGCGAGATGCTGCATGGCTTCCTTGCTCATGCCGTTATAAGCGTAAGTTGAACCCGCAATGACGTGGGCGAGTGATAAACTTGGGTTGAGGCTCAAGGCTTCCAGCAGGGACTCGATGGCGAGTTCAAAGTTCCGCGACACCATCTGGACATAGCCCAGCGCAAAATATGTCCAGGCATCCAGTGGATCGGCCTGCATGGCCAGTGTGGCGGTCGTTTTGGCGAAGGCCAGCCGTTCCACAGCTTCAGGGTGCCCGCCATGTGCCTGGGCCGCGTGAGTCCAGGCCAAGAGGCTGTTGGCACGCGCGTAGGCCGGATCGATGGCAATGGCCAACCGCAGAAGTCCCTGCGCCACATCAATCTCCTCTGGCGATCCCCATGTCCAGATCAACGGCATGGCTCGCATCACATACCCCCAGGCATCGAGGCTCTGTGGCGCCTGGCTTTGAACGCGCTCGTTCTCGGCACGGTACAATTCCGGCTCGATGGCCGCCAGAACGCTCTCGGCGATGGCATCCTGGAGTGAAAAGAAGTCACTGAGCACAAGCTCATAGCGGTCTGCCCATGCCTGGGCACCGGTATCCGCCTTGTTGAGCTGCGCCGTCACCCGCAGGCGTTCGCCCGACCGCCTTACGCTGCCGCTCAGCACATAGCGCACACCGAGTTCCTGGCCGACGCGTTTGATATCGACGCCCTTGGCCTGATAGGTGAAGGACGAGTTGCGCGCCGAAACGAACAACCAGGAAAACCGCGAAAGCCTTGTGATGATGTCTTCCGCCAGGCCTTCCGCAAAATATTGTTGCTCCGGGTCCAATGCCAGGTTGACGAAAGGCAGCACGGCAATCGACGGACCGGGATCGGCCACGTGCATGCCGCTCTCCGGCTGCACCGATGCAAATAGCTTCTGCTCGACGGCAACGGCAAACCGGTATCCGATACGGGGCACATTCACGATGTAATCATTGCCATCGGGAGCGGTGCCCAGGGCCTTGCGGAGAGCTGCAACTTGAGTCGACAGATTGCCTTCCTCGACCACCATGTTTGGCCACACGGTTTCCAGCAATTCGTCCTTGGAAACAACACTTCCGCCTTTCCGGACAAGTGCCGCGAGAAGCACCAGGCCGCGGTATGAGACTGGCACGGGAGAACCATCGCGAAACAGCGTGCCCGTTTCGGTATCGAGCAAGAATGCCCCGAATTTGAACCCGGCATCAGACATCGCGGGAAGTTATCACAGCTTTTCGGAGCTTTTCAGAAGTTTTGAGGGCCTGTCCGATACGGCGAAGCGCGGATTGTGGAGATTAACACCGTGGCTGGCACGCATGTCCAGACCAAATCAAAACAGGAGATCGCCATGAAACCGCTCGATGACATGAGTTCCGGCCATTCCCACCCGGCAGCCGAAAAATCCCAGGCCTATGCCGGCAGCTTTGCCAGATTGGCGCCGCCCCCGGCCGCAAGCCTGGCCGAAGAGCGCCAGAACCGCAAACAGCGGCTGACCGCTGGATTTCGCGCCCTCTCTGCCCTCGGGTTGGCGGAAGGGGTTGCCGGCCACATCACCATGCGGGACCCCGAGTTTCTGGATACGCTGTGGGTGAACCCATTTGGCATGCACTTTGGCCATATCCGCTGCTCCGACCTCATTCGCGTCGACGAGAAAGGTGCCGTCGTCGAGGGCGATGGCGTGCTCAACGTCTCGGCATATGCCATCCACGCGGCGATACACCAGGCGCGTCCAGATGTGATCGCCGCCGCGCATACCCATTCCATCTACGGCAAATCATGGTCCTCGCTTGGCCGTCTCCTCGACCCGATCAGCCAGGATGCCTGCGTGTTCTTCGAAGACCACGCATTCTTTGACGATACCCGGGTGTTGGTGACCGAGAAGACCGAAGGCGAGGCGCTTGCTGCGTCCTTGGGCTCGCACAAGGCAATGATCCTGCGCAACCACGGGCTTCTCACGGTAGGCCACAGTGTCGATGAAGCGGTGTGGTGGTTCATCGCCATGGAGCGCTGCTGCCAGTCGCAGTTCCTGGCGGAGTCAGTGGGAAAACCACTGCTGGTCGATCCGGAAAATGCCCGCGCCGCGCGCGCCGTCGCCGGTTCGCACTTCGTAGGCTGGCTGCAGTTCCAACCATTATGGAACCGCATGCTCCGCGAGCAGCCGGACTTTCTCGAATGATCTGTGATATCGAGGAAAAAGGCCCGTTGCGCGAGCAACGGGCCTCTTGGCATGCACGGCAGTTGGATAGGCCATTCAAACGCCTGGCTGCGAAAGCAATCAGAGGATGCCGGTGATCAAACGGTCAACGCGCGTTCCCTCCCGATAGGCAAGCTTGACGAGCACCGCAGCTGCAAGGCCCGTGAGGGCGCCGCCAAGGATATCCGTCACATAATGTGTGCCAACAAAGATGCGCGACCAGCAGATGATCAACGCCAGCAATCCGAATGCCGTGGCGCGAAGCGGCAGCTTGTGAATGAGGAAAGCGGCGGCGATCGCCATTGATGCGGTGGCATGGTCCGACAGGAACGACCAGTCGGCGCTCGGCGGCACGATGAGCTGGCTTAGCCCTGCGTCGTAAGGTCTGACGCGCTGGACAAATAACAGAATGACCTGGTTGAAACCAAGACCGATGATGAAGGACAGCCCCGCCGCAACGCAACTGTGGCGGACATGGGACGGCTCTTTGCCGCTCCACCATTGCACGGCAACGAGAAAGACGAGCAGTTGAACGCCTGCTTCGGATGCTGCGATCATCACGGTGTCGAACACGGAGTTCAGGCGGGCAAATCCATTTATCCAATGGGTGATGGTTTGGTCCATGATGTTGTCCTATCTATAGGGGGTGATCACATTGCGATAGGGCCTGCATGAACGAGCGCCGCATACATCGGGTCTTCGAGATGAGCGTGCTGCTGAAGGGCGCCCATTCGGTGATCGAATGCCTGGGCGGTCTGCTGCTGCTGATCGTCAGCAACGATTTCATCCATCGTCTGGTCGGCCTGCTCACCCAGCACGAAATCGCCGAGGACCCGAATGATCTCGTTGCCGGCACACTGATCAGTCTCGTGCAATCTTTCTCCGTCAGCACCCAGAATTTCTACGCCTTCTATCTGATCAGTCATGGCGCCGTGAAGCTACTGCTGGTCATCGGCCTGCTGCGCGACAAGCTCTGGGCCTATCCCGCATCGCTCGTGGCGCTCGGCCTGTTCATGGTCTACCAAGTCTACCGCTACACCTACACGCACGGCGTCGGCTTGATCGTACTGACCGTCTTCGATATTCTGGTCATGGTCCTGATCTGGCATGAATACCGTATCGTCCGGCAAAACCGGACTGCCCCGTAGGCAGCCGCCTGTAAAAAATAAGCCCGCAGCAGGAGAGCAGCGGGCCTATGAATGGCTGAAAAGTCGTTAAATTTAGCGCGAGTAATACTCGACCACCAGGTTCGGTTCCATCTGGACCGGATAAGGCACATCCGACAGGCCGGGAATGCGGATGAGCCTGGCGGTCATGGCCTTGTGATCGACTTCGACATAGTCGGGCACATCACGCTCGGCCAACTGGATGGCCTCAAGCACGATGGCGAGGCCCTTGGCCTTCTCGGTCAGCTCCACCAGATCGCCGGCCTTGAGGCGGATCGAGGCGATGGTGACGCGGCGGCCGTTGACCTTGACATGGCCATGGCTGCAGAACTGGCG
>JANPCS010000273.1:0-2146 GCA_031431065.1 Hyphomicrobiales bacterium
CGAAGCGCTGGCCGAACTCGACGAGGCGGTGCGCGACGAGCTGATGGAGGCGCTGCCCAACGAGGTGATCGCCTCGGCCATCAAGAAGCTCGACACCGGCGACGCGCTCTATCTGATCGAGGATCTCGAGGACGACGATCAGCGCGAGATCCTGTCGAAGGTTTCGAAGGAAGACCGCGCGGCATTGTCGCGCGGCCTCGACTACGAGGAATATACCGCCGGGCGTCTGATGAAGACCGAGTTCGTGGCGGTGCCGGTGTCCTGGACGGTGGGCAAGGCCAGCGACTTCATCCGCACGGAGCGCCAGTTGCCCGACGAGTTCTTCGAGGTTTACGCCGTCGATACCGCATTCCATCTGGTGGGAACGGTGCCGGTGTCGCGATTGCTGCGCACGGCGCGCGACAAGAAGATCGAAGCGATCATGGACGATGAGCAAACCGTCTTCACAGTCACCGACCGCCAAGACGACGTCGCCTACAAGTTCGAAAAGTACAATCTTGTCTCGGCGGCGGTGACTGACGAGAACGGCAGGCTGACAGGCATGCTGACGGCCGATGATATTGTCGAGGTCATCCAGGAGGAAGCCGAGGAGACCATGCTGCGTCTGGGGGGCGTGGGCTCGGAGGAAACCATCACCGATTCGGTGTTCGACACCACCAAATCGCGCTTTACCTGGCTGTTCGTCAATCTGCTCACTGCCATCCTGGCGTCGTGGGTGATCTCGCTGTTTGGCGCCACGCTGGAACAGATGGTGGCGCTGGCGATCCTCATGCCGATCGTCGCCTCGATGGGCGGCAATGCCGGGACACAAACGATGACGGTTGCGGTGCGGGCGCTGGCCACCCGCAGCCTGTCGCCCGCCAACGCGTTGAAAGTGGCGCTGCGCGAGGGCGCAGTGGGGCTGATCAACGGCTTGCTGTTCGCAGTGATTATCGGGCTCTTCGCCTGGGCGTGGTTCGGCTCGAACCAATTGGGGCTGGTGATCGCGGCGGCGATGGTGATCAACTTGTGCGCGGCGGCGATGGCGGGCATTCTGGTGCCGCTGGCGCTCGATCACTTCGATATCGATCCGGCGATCTCCTCGGGCACCTTCGTGACCACGGTGACGGATGTGGTGGGTTTCTTCGCCTTTCTGGGGCTGGCGGCGATATGGCTGGTGCCCTGAGCGTCCGGCTGGCGGAGGCCGGTGACCGCGTGGCTTTCGAAGCCCTGTGGGCGGGATGGCAGGCCCATATGGGCGGCAACGTGCCGCCCGGGGTGACGGCGCGGAGCTTCACCAGAATGATTTCGCCGGGCAGCGGGTTGATGCTGTTCATGGGCTTCGAGGGGGCGACCGCCGTGGGTTTTGGCGCGGTCAGCCGGACGCCATTTGCCTGGACTGGCGAGGATATCCTGTTTCTGCAGGATTTGTTTGTAACGCCCGCGGCGCGCGGCCGGGGAGTTGGCGCGGCACTGCTCAAGGCGATATTTGCGCATGGCGATGCGGTAGGGGCTCAGCAAGTGTTCTGGATGGCCGATGATGACGATCTGGAATTGCAGACGTTCTACGCGCGTCACGCCATCCGCACACCCTATCATCGCTACATGCGGCGGCCCTGGCCGTGGTAGCCGGAGGCAAACTCGCGGATGGTTGCCATCGATTCCTCGAGAAAGTTGCGGAATTCTCGGCGATCGCCGGGTGTTGCTAGTGCCGGATCGAAGGTGTTGAAGGCCGGTGCCCGTTCTTCAGGTTCAGTGAAGACATCAGTCCATGACTGCGACCAGACGCGTTTCGCCAGGGCCGCGTTATCGGCCGAGAACAGGTCGATGATCATTGCTTGTAGAGCATCGGAAAGCCCACCAAATTTCGTGTCATTCCAGCCAAGTGAACCGGCCGAGCGCAGCAGGGGCCAGACGAGTGCAACGAGCCGCTCCTGATCCAGATCGGGGAATTCGTTGACGGCACGCCGCCGCAGGCGCTGGAACGCGGCAACGGTGCGCGGGCCAGGTGACGGGTTGGCGGCTTCCGGCCGGATCAAACCGGGGGCTGCGCCATCAAGCCCCATGACCTTGCACATGGCGGTTTCAAGGCCTGCCGTCAGCGTTTGACGGTTGAACGGCAACAAGGTGAAATCGCAATCGGCGTCATCCATTACGGCAGAAAACA
>JANPCS010000274.1:0-8254 GCA_031431065.1 Hyphomicrobiales bacterium
GGCAAAGTATCGTTCCGCCTCGCCAAGACGGGGTCCGGTTATACGGTGAAGGACATGCGCGCCAACTCGATTTGGCTGGTGCAGCAGATGCGCTCCACCTTCGTCGGCACCATCAGCCGCAACGAGGGCGACATTGATGCATTGTTCAAGTACCTGAAGCGTTAGACCCCGAAGGTCTTGTCGTATCCTCAGGATATCGCGCCAGACCTTTGCGCAACCGCTCGGGCGCCTCGCCATGGTTGACGGCCCCCACCGCCAGCGCGGCATAACCGATGATCCGGCTGCCTTCGACGCAGACATAGGTTTGCGCGGTACTGGCGATCTGGCTTTGCAGCGCGTGCTGGCCATTTCGACCATGCAGACCATTGCCGGCAATTGGCTGGCGCCACGCATCGGCAATTTCCAAATGCTTCATCCGGAACTCGCCGTCCGCCTCGATAGCCGCCTGCCTTGCGTCTGGTCGCCTGGTGGCGCTCTTCGACATCATGGCAAGTGCCGGCAGCTGCTGTTATCTCGTCTACCGCCACGAGACGCGCAATGTGCGCAAAGTCAGATTGTTCCGCGACTGGGTGCTGCAGGAGGCGGGAGGCGGTTGACCGAGGGACCTCAGAGTTCGCATTCACTTGGGCGGTTTTCCGCCGACCAGTCCGCCAGCTTTACCGGCTTGAACTTCCGCTTGACGGGCCTGATGTCATCAAGCCCGACTGTAACCTCGCCTCTCCCGGTGAGAAAATTGATATCACAACCACCCATGCGGGTTTCGACCGTGCCATTGGCAAGATGCGAGTTCCAGTCCCAGGACCGTGTGAACCCGGCGACCATGAAGACACCTTTGCGATGAACGATCGTCAGCGTCTCTTCCCAGGATTTGTTGGCGCCACAGCCATAGCATGAGGTGATGACAAGCGACGCCTTGCCCTTGTGCTCGAATTTCATCGCCGTGCCTTCGATGACCTTTTCCTTGCGAAAGCTGGGCTGCAGCGCGAGATCGAGCGCCACGGCTCCGCCACCGAGATAGATATCGAGTTCGGCAATCTCGGAATCTTGGTTCTCAATCAGCGCCGCCCTGTCCAATGTGCCGTCACCATCGAGATCGAGCACCAGATCGAAGAGAATCGAAGGCGGCGTCGCCGCAGCCTCCGCCATCGGCAAAGCCGCAGTAAACAGGATAACCGGCAACAGGCGCGATCTCATGTGCGGTATCCTTTTGATTGCATCATCAGCCTAACGCGGCCGGTCGGAGCTGTCTTACTAACTATATGACAAGACAACAACCCGCGTGCCGATCTCGACGCGGTCATAGAGGTGAATGATGTCGGTGTTGAGCAGGCCGAAGCAGCCGGCGGTTGCTTTCTTTCCCACCAGTTTCGGGTCATGCGTGCCATGGATGCGGTAGACCGTATCGACCTCGCCCTGATAGAGATAAAGCGCGCGGGCCCCCATGGGGTTTTCAAGGCCGCCCGGCATGCCGTCCGGCAGGTATTTCACCAGCTTGGGAAACTCGGCGACATGTTCCGGCGTCGGCGTCCACTTCGGCCATTTGGCCTTCTTGCCGATGACCGAAGCCCCCGTCCAGCGCCGCCCGGCCTTGCCCACCGAAGCGCCATAGCGCATCGCCCGCCCTTGGCCCAGCACGTGGAAGAGAAAGCGCTGGCGCGGATCGACAATGACGGTGCCCTGAGGCTCCGCCGTCTCGTAATCGACCTCGCGCCGCCGGTACTTATACTCGATCAGCTTGGCATCCGCCTCCCGCACCGCAAACGGTTCGGCTTCGGCCAGGGCGGGCGCGGCAAACGCAGTCGAGGCCAAGGCGGTGCTGAAAAACTGGCGGCGGGTGAGGGTCATGGCCGGGAAACTTGGTTTGGATTGTGGCGATTCTGTGATTTCGGTGGTATAATCGTGGGCACGGACATAAATTGCCCGCCGTCGTCAGCGCCAAATACCGGGGACTTTCATGCTCCAGATCATTCACGTGCGCAGCGAAGCCGATGCGGCGGATGTCCGCCTGCTGGCCGGTGAATTCGTCGACTGGCTTCTCGAACGCTATCCCGATCATCACGAGCCGATCCTCGCCTATTTCAAGACGCAAGGGCTGGAAACGCAACTGCGCGATCTGCTGAAAATCTTTTGCCCGCCCAAGGCCGATTGCCTGCTGGCGCGCGTCGATGGTGTTGCCGCCGGCATCGTCATGCTGAAACCCAAGGACGGCGACACCTGCGAGATGAACCGCATGTTCGTGCGCGCTTCGGCCCGCGGCCACGGCGCCGGCCGGGCGCTCGTCGCCGAACTGCTGGAAACAGCCCGAGGTCTCGGCTACCGCCGGATGATGCTGGCGGCCGGCCCCTTCCACACCGAAGCCATCGCCCTCTACCGCAGCTTCGACTTCGCGGAGGACGTGAGCCTTCCCGATACCGGCGCCGGAGATATCGAGGTTCGCATGGTCAGGGAACTTTGAGGCGGGTTGAAACCCGGGAGCCAATCGTTATCTCAATCAACTGCTCACCAAAGCTTTCAACTCCTTGGTCAGCACATACATGTGCAGCGGATCGGGGAAGCCATCGATGAAACCAAATCGGGCGTAGTAGGCTCGCGCCGCATCGTCCTTGGCATGCACCACCAGCGCGCGGATTCCGGCGATCCCGGCGGCGGCCAGCGTGCGCAGAATGGCGTCCTTCAAAAGCCAGCCGCCAAGCCCCTGCCCCTGACGATCCCGCGCCACGGCAAGCCGCGCCAGAATCATGATCGGCACCGGATGGCGCGGCAAACCCTTGCGCAAGCGCTCGGGCGCACCATCGTGCTCCACCCCGCCCACCACCAGTGTATGAAAACCAATGACGGATTCACCGTCCAGCGCCACATAGGTTTGCGAACCGTTGGCTTGCTGACTTTGCAACGCATGACGTATCAGGAAGCTGTTATGGCCCGCCTCACCGCAGTCGAATCGATCCACTTGATGCAGCCGCGTCAGCTTTTCGACGCGCAAGTCACTCGCCCTTGGCAGGGTCGAATGGCCCGGGCGTGTTGAGCAATTTCCTCAAGCGCGGCAGATCGCGCGGCGGCGCATCGAGTGCCGCGAGGAACTTTTCCCAGTCCTCGGTCGAAAGCAGAAACCGCGTCCGGTCCGCGAGGGCCTCGTCGGCCCGCTCGAGAGCGCTTTGCAGCACGAAATCCGTCACGGACCGCTGCTGCGCCTCAGCCGCCGCAGTAATCCGCCGCTTCGCCTCGGGCGTCAGGCGGAGGTCGAGTTTTTCGGAACGGGCGGTGGTGGACATGGGACGAGGATGGCAGTTGCGCCAGACAATGTCAAGACATCTTGCGATCTCGGAATTTCGGTGACACCAATAGATGGCATTGGTGATCATCACTTCTTCCGTCATTCCCGCGCAAGCGGGAAACCAGCTTTCTATGCCTGAGCTACCTACAGGCAAGCGGGGTTCCCGCTGGTGCGGGAATGACGGATAGTGGGGAAATGTTGGCTCAAACCTGGAACATGCAATCATGAAAACGCAACGCAAGTACCACCCAAGCAGCGGCAACATCTTTGCCGACATCGGCCTTGCCAACGCTGATGAACATCTGATCAAGGCCAAGCTCGTCTTGAAAATAGATCACTTGCTGCGCGCCCGTGGACTAAAACAAGTCGAGGCGGCAGCTCTTTTCGGCGTGAAGCAGCCCGACATTTCAAAGATGCTGCGTGGCGACTTCCGGCAATTCTCCGTCGAACGGCTGATGCGATTCTTGGTGGCACTGGGGCAGGATGTGGAGATTGTAGTCAGGGAGCATCGGGAAAACGATGCCGCACCCTCGCTATGAGTAGCTTGAGATGACGTTGATTTGATTGCTGTCCTTACCAACTGCCGCTCTCCGCTGCCCGTTTCCCAATCCCCCCAACCGTCTTCCCGGCGAAAGCCGGGACCCAGCTTTGTTCCTGTGCAAAGCGTGAGAAAGCTGGGCCCCGGCCTTCGCCGGGGTGACGGAAAGCGAGAGTATATCTGGCTAGCTAAGGCACGACTCTTGGAATCTCGCACAAATTTGCACGGACACTGTTTTTCGTCGAGCCGCCCGATCTCAAAGCACTTCCACAGCAACTTTTGAAAATGTTCGCTGAAACAATTAATACGAATTCTGATGACTTAAGCACAGAATACTAGTTGGCGGTAAGAAGCAGCCGGAGAAACGACGTTACTTATCACAGTTTGCGTGGTTCAATGACATCCCAGTTGACATCGTGGCAGAATGGTGTTGCGATGTGAACCGGGCAACGTTCGGAGGTTTTGATGGATTTTCGCTTTCGTAAATCGTTCAAGGTACTTCCAGGCGTGCGTTTGAATGTCTCTAAGTCGGGAGTATCAGCAAGTCTTGGCGGCAAAGGTGCTACTATAAACTTGGGTAAAAAGGGCACTCGAACAACTATTGATTTTCCTGGGTCGGGAATGTCACTTCTGTCACAGACTTCGTCGACCTCGCGAAAGAAGCGAAGTGTTGCGAATATAAAGCATTCTGACTCTGGCAGCACTATTGCTGTTGTTTTTGCGGCGATTGCTACCATTGCCGTCTGGTATGTGATGCCGGGTTTGAAATGGTGGATATATGGTCTGATCTTACTCGCAGTTGGAGTGATTCTCACTTTGCTGTTTCAGAATATCTCCGCGAAGATTCAGGCGGCGTCTCGGAATGACTCTTCAGATTAACTCAAGAGTTCCGAATGTTTGAACTCAGCAGAGGCCGTTGGACATCAGTCATCACTAACGTGGTAGTTTGGATGGTGCCAAATCTTACCTCGCAAACTGCTTATACCTGATCCGCTTCGGCATCACGCTGTCCTCGCCCAGTTTCCGCTTCTTGCCTTCCTCGTAGTCCCTGAAGTTACTGTCAAACCATTCCGCTTGGCCGCCGCAATGCGGGGCCTCGCGCGTCGGCTGCTATCCGGTTCTCTTCCCCGCCTTCTCATAAACCTCGTCGTCCCTGCGCATGCCGGCGGCAATGACGAGGATTTCGATCTTGCGCTTGTCAACGCGATAAATAATTCGCGTTGGCCCGGTTCTCAGGCGCCGGTAGCCTGCCAATGCGCCATGCAAGGGTTTGCCCGCTTTGTCCGGCTCGCCGTTCACAAGGCGCTGGCCGATGACGGTCTGGATGTTCCGCGCTTCGACCCTGCCAAGCCTGCGGAAATCATCCTGCACTTCGGGGTGATAAAATACCGTCCAGGCCATTTCACAGGCTATCGAGGAACGCGTCCATCTCCTTGCGCGTGAGATATTCATTGCGCGGAGTGGCAGCGCGCGCCCGCGCCACGGCCTCGATGCGGAGGTCGGCCAATTCGTCCATCATCGCTTCGTAACGTTCCGCCGCCATCATGACGGCCATCGGGCGGTTATCGCGCATGACAACGAAATGATCCTCCGCGCCTGCTGCGATGCGGTCCAGCAGTTCGCGGGTTTTTTTTTGAAGGTCGGTCGCCGAAATCGCCTGGTTTGCATGTTTGAGAAGCATGATCGTATCTCCTGAATCCCATTATAATCGGAAATTGATCGGATTACAATCCACGAATTCTACCTCGCAAACTGCTTGTACCTGATCCTTTTCGGCATCACCGAGTCCTCGCCCAGCCGCCGCTTCTTGTCTTCCTCGTAATCCTGGAAGTTGCCCTCGAACCATTCCACATGGCTGTCGCCCTCGAAGGCCAGGATGTGCGTGGCCAAACGATCCAAAAACATGCGGTCGTGCGAAATAATCACGGCGCAGCCGGCGAAATCTTCCAGTGCCTCTTCGAGCGCCCCCAGCGTTTCGGTGTCGAGGTCGTTGGTGGGCTCGTCAAGCAGCAGCACGTTGGAGCCGCTTTTCAGCATCTTGGCCAGATGCACGCGGTTCCTTTGGCCGCCGGACAGCGTACCGACCTTCTGCTGCTGGTCGCCGCCCTTGAAGTTGAAGGCGCCGGTATAAGCCCTCGAATTCATCTCGCGCTTGCCCAGGTAGATGAGGTCGTTGCCGCCGGAAATTTCCTGCCACACGGTCTTGTCGGGGTCGAGCGAGTCGCGCGATTGATCGACGTAACCCATGTTCACCGTATCGGCGACGAAGATGGTACCGGAGTCCGGCGTTTCCTGACCCGTCAGCATACGGAACAATGTCGTCTTGCCGGCACCATTGGGGCCGATGATGCCGACGATGCCGCCGGGCGGCAGCTTGAACGAGAGGTCGTCGATCAGCAGCCGGTCGCCATAGGCCTTGGACAGGTTTTCGACATTGATGACATTGTCGCCGAGCCGCTCGCCGGGCGGAATAATGATCTGCGCCGAGGTTGACTTGACGCGCTCATCATTGATCTTCAGCAGCTCATCATAGGCCTTGATGCGGGCCTTGGATTTCGCCTGCCTGGCCTTGGGGGACGCCGCGATCCAGTCCTGCTCGCGCGTCAGCGCCTTCTGACGGGCCGCATCCTCGCGTGATTCCTGCGCGAAGCGCTTCGACTTCTGTCCCAAGTAAGCCGAGTAATTGCCCTCGTAGGGAATGCCGCGGCCGCGGTCGAGTTCGAGAATCCAGCCCGTCACATGGTCGAGGAAATAGCGGTCGTGGGTGACGATCAGGATGGCGCCGGGATAATCGCTCAAATGATGCTCGAGCCAGTTCACGGATTCAGCGTCCAGATGATTGGTGGGCTCGTCGAGCAGCAGCAGATCGGGCTTCCTGAGCAGCAGTTGCGTCAACGCCACGCGTCGCTTTTCACCGCCCGAGAGATTGTCGATGGAAGCATCGGACGGCGGGCAGCGCAGCGCATCCATCGCCTGCTCGACTTGCGCTTCGAGGTCCCACAGGTTCTGCGCGTCGATCACATCCTGCAGCTTGCCGGCCTTCTCGGCGTTCTCGTCGGTGTAATCGGCCATCAGTGCATTGTATTGGTCGAGAATGGCCTTCTTGGCGGCCACACCCTCCATGACATTGCCGAGCACGTTAAGTGCGGGATCGAGTTCCGGCTCTTGGCTCAGGTAACCGACGGTGGCGCCTTCGGCCAGCCACGCCTCGCCGTTCCATTCGGTGTCGGTGCCCGCCATGATGCGTAAGAGCGTCGACTTGCCCGAACCGTTGGGGCCCAACACGCCGATCTTGGCATCGGGGTAAAACTGCAGGTGAACATTATCGAGGACCTTCTTGCCGCCGGCATAGGTCTTCGACAGGCCGTGCATATGATAGATGAACTGGCGTGCCATCGGGTGAGCGCTCTTTCGAAATGCGGGGATGTTTCGGCGGCGCTTCTAGAGTTTTTCGGGCGTCAGTTCAATCGTCACGCTCAGGCCGGCACGCCACCACCCGGATCAGGAATGCCCCATGCCCTCGTCCGGCATGGCAGGCCTCGTCTTCTCCTCCACCATGATCTTCTTCTGGTAGCGGCCCTGAACCATATCGACGATGACAAGGGCTGCCACCACGAAATAGAACGTGCTCTTGGCCATCGGTTCGACCGGATAGCCAAAGAACGCCAGATGCGCGATGTGGCCACCTTCGGCCAGCAGCATGACGCCGACCAGCAGCAGCACGAACAGGCCCAGCACCTCATACATGCGGTTCTTCTGCAGGAACCTCGCCACATGCTCGGAGAGCGCCACCATCAGGATGCCCGACAGCACGATGGCCGTGGCCATGACGATGAAGTTCTTGGTCAGCGCCACCGCCGACAGCACCGTGTCGAAGGAGAACACGATGTTCATCACCAGAATCCAGAACAGGGCGCGCGCCACGGTGGAATGCTTCGGCCCCTTGCCATCCTGGCTTTCGAGATCATGCACCACCAGCATGTGGAAGATTTCCTTCATCGCCGTGTGGATGAGGAAGGCGCCGCCGCCGATGACGATCAGGCTGTGCCCGGAAATGCTCGCCTCGAAATATGGCAGATTAACGCCGAACAGCGGTTCCTGGAACGCGCTGATCAACTGCAGCACCACGAACAGCAGCACAATGCGCAAGGCAATGGCCAGCGCCATGCCCACTTGGCGGACATATTTCTGCTGCGCCGGTGCGACGCGCTTGGCCTCGATCGAGATATAGAGCAGGTTGTCGAAACCCAGCACCGTTTCGAGCGCCGTCAACACCAGAAGCGTCGTCATGTTTTCGACGGTGAAGAGTCCGGTGAAAAGTTCGGCCATGCCCTGCTCCGGAAGATTCGATATCTCGCCTGCGCCGGACTTACACGCTCCCCCGCCGCATGACCAGCCACCAGACAAGCAGGCCCACCGCGAAGGGCGTTCCGGCGATGACG
>JANPCS010000275.1:0-1733 GCA_031431065.1 Hyphomicrobiales bacterium
CTTCGGGCGTGTCGAAGAAATCCGAGACCAGCAGCGCGCTGGCATGGCGCGGCATGCGGGTGAAAGCGGGAAGTGCTGTGCCGTCTCCTTCAATCATCCAGTTGGCGATGCGCAACAAGTTGCCGCGCGAGTGGTCCGGCGCATAAGGTGCGCCAATGGCGCCGATGCGCTCATGGGCGCGCACCGCCAAGACGCCCGCTGCCAAGGCAATGAGTTGCGCGCGTTCACGCTTGCTGGTGCTGACGCCATGCGAGCGGAAATCCATCGAGACTGAGGGCGACGACCAGAGCCACAGGGTGTTGGCCGCTTCCCATTCGTTTTCGCGGATGTAGACGCGATCGGAACGCGCCGACTTGTGCCAGTCGATGCGTTGCGTCGAATCGCCGAAACTATAGGGACGGTATTGCCAGAAGCTTTCGCCCAACCCGGCGCGCTTGCGGCCATGATCGCCCAAGATCACCGTTGCGGCGATGCGTTCAGCCTCGACCAGCAAAGGCGGCAGCACGCGCGCCGCAGCATCGGCGCGGTCGGTCAGGCTGAGGGCGGCAGAATTGCTCGCCATGGGATCAGGCAAGCAGTTTCGAAAGATGGGTGATGGCGTCGTCAATGGTCAGGCCGTCGGCACGCGCCGTGAAGTTCAGCGCCATGCGGTGGCGGAAGACCGGGCCGAGGAGTGCTTGAACATCGTCGATCGACGGCGAGAGCCGGCCCTGCAGCAGGGCGCGGGCCCTGGCGCCGAGCATCAGCGCCTGGCTGGCGCGCGGGCTTGGGCCCCAGGCGATGTTCTTGTTGACGAACGCATCGGCACCGCCATCCGGACGGCCGGCGCGCACCACCCTGAGGATGGCTTCCGCCACCTGTTCGCCCACCGGAATCATCCGGGTGAGGCGCTGGGCATTCATGAGCTCGGTGGTCGACAGCACCCTTTCGGCCTCGGCCTCGCCAGCGCCGGTCGTCGCAAACAGCATGCGGCGCTCGGCCTCAAGCGAAGGATAGGGCACATCGACCTGCAACAGGAAGCGGTCGAGCTGGGCTTCCGGCAGCGGATAGGTGCCTTCCTGCTCGATGGGGTTCTGGGTGGCCAGCACATGGAAGGGCCGGGGCAAGTCGTGGCGCACACCGGCGATGGTGACGTGGTGCTCCTGCATGGCTTGCAATAGTGCTGATTGAGTGCGGGGCGAGGCGCGGTTGATTTCATCGGCCATCATCAACTGACAGAACACCGGACCCGGCACGAAGCGGAACTGGCGGTGGCCCGATTCGGTCTCGTCGAGGACTTCCGAGCCCAGGATGTCGGCGGGCATCAGATCGGGTGTGAACTGCACGCGCTTTTCGTCGAGGCCGACGACGCGGCCCAGTGTGGTGGCAAGCTTGGTCTTGGCAAGGCCTGGGGCGCCGACCAGCAGGGCATGGCCGCCACCCAGAATGGCGATCAGCACCTGTTCCACGACCTTGTCCTGGCCGAAAATGACGCGGCCAATGGCCTCGCGGGCCTTGACCAGCCGTTCACCGGATTTTTCAAGGTCGGCGACGATCTGGCGGTCTGCTTCATTGATGCTGGGCATGAGGCTCACTATAGTTTGGCACAGGGCCATCATGGCCCAACGGCATGAGATTGTTCTTAATGACATCCTCGTGAACGAGAATGGCCTAAAAGAGGCGGGGACAGGCCCCCGACTCAAATCACGTAACGCACCGATGATGAGCACAGATCAGAGAGATGCAAGCAACCC
>JANPCS010000276.1:0-24401 GCA_031431065.1 Hyphomicrobiales bacterium
GCGGCATATTCATCGGGGTGCGGCGGCACGTCATTGGTGCCGCGATAGGGCACGCCGAGGCCACCGCCTAAATCCAGATGGCGGATGTTGTGGCCATCGCCACGCAGTGCCTCCGTCAGTTTCGCCATCAGCTTGAAGGCCTGCTCGAAGGGGGCCAACTCGGTGATCTGGCTGCCGATATGCATGTCGATGCCGGCGACGTCGATGGCCGCCAGTTCGGCGGCGCGCGCATAGACCTGGCGGGCCCGCTTGTAGGAAATGCCGAACTTGTCCTCGGCCTTGCCGGTGCTGATCTTGTGATGGGTTCTGGCATCGACATCGGGGTTGACCCGGATCGAAACCGTGGCGCGCTGGCCAACACGCTTGGCGATTTCCGACAGCAGCTCAAGCTCGGGTTCGGATTCGACATTGAAGCACGCAATGCCTTCGCGCAGGGCCAGTGCCATCTCGCGCGCCGTCTTGCCCACACCTGAGAACACGATCTTGCGGGCCGGAACGCCGACGGCCAGCGCGCGGCGGAGTTCGCCCTCCGAGACCACATCCATGCCCGCACCCTGTTCCGCCATGGTGCGGATGACCGCCTGGTTGGAATTGGCCTTCATGGCATAGCAGATCAGGTGATCGGTGCCGGCGAAGGCGTCGTGCATGACTTTGTAGTGGCGCTCCAGCGTGGCGGTGGAGTAGCAGTAGAAGGGCGTTCCGACCTCATCGGCCAGAACCTTGAGGTTGACATCCTCGGCATGCAGAACGCCATCGCGATAAATAAAGTGATGCATGTTACTGGGTCTGTTCGATGGGCTCGGCGCCCGGTGCTTCAGGGTCGCCCTTGATTCCGCACGCGGTGAGTGCGAGCGACATAATCATGATTATCACGAGTATCTTCATCACCCCACCCTATCAGGCTTTCAGCAATTTCAGCCAGCGCTTTGCCTCGCGCCTGACGTTTTTTGGGGCCGTGCCGCCGAAGCTGGTACGGGAGGCGACCGAGCTCTCGACGGTCAGGACCTTGTAGACGTCCCTGGTGATGCGCGGCTCGATCCTGTGCATCAGGGCCAGCGGCAGTTCGGGCAGATCGCAGCCTTCGGTTTCGGCCAGGGCCACCAGGCTTCCCGTCATATGATGGGCCTCGCGGAACGGCATCCTCAGTGTACGGACGAGCCAGTCGGCGAGATCGGTGGCGGTCGAGAATCCGGAAGCGGCGCTTTTGCGCATTTCGGCCTCGTTGGGCACCATGTCGTTGACCATGCCTGTGGCTGCGGCGAGTACAAGTGACAGATTGTCGAAAGCATCGAAAGCCGGTTCCTTGTCTTCCTGCATGTCCTTGGAATAGGTCAGCGGCAAGCCCTTCATCACGGTGAGGAGCGCCAGCAAAGCGCCGATAATGCGGCCGGGCTTGGCGCGTACCAGTTCGGCGGCATCGGGATTGCGCTTCTGCGGCATGATGGAAGAGCCGGTGGTGAACTTGTCGGAGAGCCTCACGAAGCGGAACTGACTGGTCGACCAGATGACGATCTCTTCGGCCAGCCGCGACAGGTGAATGGCGCAAATCGCCGCCGCCGACAGCGTCTCGAGCACGAAGTCGCGGTCGGCAACCGTGTCGAGGGAATTGCGTGTCGGGCGGTCGAAGCCCAAGGCCTTCGCCGTCGCATGCCGGTCAATCGGGAAACTGGTGCCGGCCAGGGCCGCCGCACCCAGCGGGTTTTCATTCATGCGCTTTCGGGCATCGGCTAGCCGCGAGCGGTCGCGGGCCAGCATCTCGACATAGGCCAAGAGGTGATGGCCGAAGGTCACGGGCTGGGCCACCTGCAGATGGGTGAAGCCCGGCATGATGGTGGTGGCATGGGTCTCGGCCTTGGCCGCCAGTGCCAGCTGCAACTCCTTCAATTGCTGGTCGAAATGATCAATGGTGTCACGCACATAGAGGCGGAAATCGAGGGCCACCTGATCATTGCGCGAGCGCGCCGTGTGCAAGCGCCCGGCGGCCGGGCCGATGATATCCTTGAGGCGGGACTCGACATTCAGATGAATATCTTCAAGCGCATGCGAGAAGGTGAAGGTGCCGGCCTCAATCTCAGCTTGAACCTGATCCAGTCCCTTCCTAATTTCAGTGGCATCGGATCCCGAGATGATGCCCTGTTTCGCCAACATGCTCGCATGCGCCTTGGAGCCCGCGATATCCTGCCGGAACATCCGCTTGTCGAAGCCGATCGAGGCGTTGATCTCTGCCATGATGGCGTCCGGACCCGACCGAAAGCGCCCGCCCCACATCTTGTTCGTCATCGAAAACCCTTGATCCCTGATGTAAAGTCATTTGCCATGAACACAGAAAAGAAGAAGCCCGGAGTTCTGAAGCAGATTGCTGCAGGTCTCGTTGTCCTCGCCGGTGTCACTGGCATTTATCTGTTTCAGGAGCAGGTAAGCAAGCCGGTTGCGGTGGAGCCCGCCGCTTTAGCATCGGTTGCGCCTTCAAGCGTCAGCCGCGAGCTTGCCAAGGGGGCGCTGGCCGCCTTTCTGGTGAAATCAGAGAGGAAGCCGGTCGCCGATTCGGCCTTTCAGGATGGTAACGGCAAGCCCTTGAAGCTCAGCCAGTGGCGAGGCCGGGTGGCGCTGGTCAATCTCTGGGCCACCTGGTGCGGGCCATGCCGCAAGGAAATGCCTGATCTCGCAGAGTTGCAGAAAGAGCTCGGCTCCGATCAGTTCGAAGTGGTGGCCATCAGCGTCGACAAGAAAGGTGTGGAGGCCTCGGCCGCCTTCCTCAAGGAAACCGGGGCCGAGAATCTCAAACTCTATGTCGAGCCGAGCCTGACGATCCTCAACGACCTGCAGGCCATCGGCCTTCCCGCCACAGTGCTGATCGACCGGCAGGGCAACGAAATCGGCAGGCTGCTAGGCCCCGCCGACTGGGCGAGCCCGGAGGCGAAGACGCTCATCAAGGCGGCTCTGGCCGAAAAGCCGGTGCCGACGCGCTAGAAAATCCCGTTTGGTTGGAACATTCGCCTCCGGCTCCGTCATGGTCCGCGAAAGCGGACCATCCAAATTGCGGCGCGGATAGAATGGATCCTCCGCCGTCGCGGAGGATGACGGGCACTTGTGGTGATTTCTACCTTGTCGGCACCGGCTTTTCGCCGCGGTAGTCGTAGAAGCCGCGGTTGGATTTGCGGCCGAGCCAGCCGGCTTCGACATATTTCACCAGGAGCGGGCAAGGGCGGTATTTCGAATCCGCCAGGCCATCATGCAGCACCTGCATCACCGACAAACAGGTATCGAGGCCGATGAAATCGGCGAGTTCCAGCGGCCCCATCGGGTGGCGGGCGCCGAGTTTCATGGCGGTGTCGATGGCCTCGACGCCGCCGACGCCTTCATACAGCGTATAGATCGCCTCGTTGATCATCGGCAGCAGGATGCGGTTGACGATGAAGGCCGGAAAGTCTTCCGAGACGGCGATGGTCTTGTGCAACGAGGCGGCGAATTCCTTGGCGGCGCTGAAGGTCGGTTCGTCGGTGGCGATGCCGCGGATCAGCTCCACCAGTTCCATCACCGGAACCGGGTTCATGAAATGAATGCCCATGAATTTCTCCGGCCGGCCGGTCGAGGCCGCAAGCCTGGTGATCGAGATCGACGAGGTGTTGGTGCCGACCAGGCATTCGGGTTTCAGGTGCGGGCATAGCGCCTGATAGATCTTGCGCTTGATCTGTTCGTCCTCGACGGCGCTTTCGATCACCAGGTCATAGTCGCCGAAACCGTCATAGGAGGGCACGGCGGAAATGCGCGACAGCGCCTGTTCGCGCTCGACCTCGGTCAGCTTGCCGGAACTCACCCGCCGGGCGAGATTGCCGTTGATGGTGGCAAGCCCCGCCTCGATGCGGTCCCTGGCAATGTCGTTGAGGCCGACGTCATAGCCCGCCAGCGCGCAGATTTGCGCAATGCCGTTGCCCATCTGCCCGGCGCCGATGACGCCGACTTTCCTGATCTGCATGTTACTCGAATACCTATACGCTAAAGACAGAAGAACCTATAACGAGGCAGGAGCCGGAGCAAGAGCATTTCGCAAGTGCAGCAATGAGATTAAACGGGAACCGGGTGGCATGCGGTTCCGTTAGTGCCTCATGGCCCACCGACCCTGCCCTGCCGTCATGCATTTCTGTCGCTCATGCGCAGCTCCCGGGTTGCCCGCGATGGTCGGTCCATGGGCATAACATCATTTCCGCCGCGATTGTCTCCCGCTCCCGTTACTGCGGTGCCGCGGCGCGGCGGCTGGTGGATGGTTCTGAAGCGGACATATGAAGAGATCATCAGCGACCGGGTTCTGGCCGTGGCGGCGGGCGTCACCTTCTACGGGTTGCTGGCGATCTTTCCGGCGGTGACCGCGCTGGTGTCGATCTACGGACTGTTCGCCGAGCCGCAGACGGTGCTGGCCCATATCGCGGCGCTGGACGATTTCCTTCCGCAAGGAACAGTCACCATCATCGCCGACCAGATGAAGCGCATCGCGGGCGGCCCCGAAACGGGTCTAGGCCTTGCGGCGATGTTCGGCTTCGGCCTTGCCTTGTGGAGCGCCAATGCCGGAACCAAGGCGATGATCGAGGCGCTCAATATCGCCTATGATGTCGAGGAGAGCCGTTCCTTCATCCGCCTGACACTGCAATCGCTGCTGGTCACCTTCGGCGGACTGGCGACGGTGCTGGTGCTGATGGGCGCAGTGGCCCTGATCCCCGTTCTGTTGCAAGTGTTCCTCGTCAGTGCCGTCGTCGACTGGGTGCTGTGGGCCGGGCGCTGGCCGCTGATCCTCGGCATCCTGCTGATGGGTCTGGCGGCGCTCTACCGGTTTGCGCCAGACCGGCCGAAGGTCAAATGGCGTTGGATCACGCCGGGCAGTGTGGTGGCCAGTGCCGGACTGTTGATCTTCTCGATGCTGTTTTCCTGGTATGCCGCGAATTTGGGCAACTACAACGAGACCTATGGATCACTCGGCACCGTCGTTGTTTTCCTCACCTGGCTCTGGCTGTCGAGCACCATCGTGATCGCCGGCGCCGAACTCAACGCCGAAGTCGAACGCGCCGCCACCGGTACCACGGAGGTGGCGGGGGAAAAGAAGGACGATTCCGCGTAGAGACCACCGGGTTATCGCGGTGAAAATGCTATGCCCGCAAGCGAATCGAGAATGCCAGCGAGCTCCTGCGGTTTCATGGCGAATACCGAGTGCTCCGAGGCAATTTTGATTGGGGTGACGCCAAGCCGGCATCCAACGGATGACCGGCGTGATGCGACTGAGGTTTGCAAGAACCGGCGTCTGATGCAAGAGCGGCCCTCAGCCTTGTTCACGCTTCTCGGCGACGGCAACGGTCAGCGTCATGGCCAGTGTCAAGGTGGCGGCCATGGAGCGGAAACCTTCGAAATTGGCCTCGCCGACTTCGATCCAGGGATTGGCGATCTGCGCCAGGGGCGAGAACGGGCTGTCGGTGATGGCGATGACCGGAACCGCGCGCGCCGCGGCACTCTGCGTCAGCGCGATGGTTTCGGACGCATAGGGCGTGAACGAAATGGCGAGCACGGCATCGGCGGGACCGGCGAAGGCCAGCTGTTCGGCCGCCATGCCGCCCATGGCATCGACCAGAATGCTCCGTACACCGAGCTTTCCATAGGCATAAGCCATGTAGGTGGCGATCGGGAAGGATCGCCGGAGGCCGATCAGATAGATGGTCTTGGCTCCGGCCAGTATTTCGACCGCACGATCGAGTTCGTCCGGGTTCAACTTCTCGCGCAGGCTGGCGATGGATTTTTCGGTGGCGTCGCAGAAACCCTGGAAAATGACATTGGGTTTCGAAGCGGCCAGGGCATGCTCACGCAACTGCTGAATGCGCTCGCCATAGTTGAGAATGCGGTCGCGCAGCCGCGAGCGGAAAACCTCCTGCATGCCGGAGAAGCCCTGATAGCCCATTGCCTGGCTGAAGCGCACCAGGGTGGAGGGCTGCACATCGGCCTGCTCGGCAATCGACGAGACGGTGCCAAAGGCGATCTCATCGGGATTATCGAGCGCGAAGGCGGCAATCTGCGTGAGGCGCTTCGGCAGGCTCAGAGCCCGCTCGGTGATGAGGATCTTGAGTGCGGCGAAATCGCGCGGCGGGCTATGGATTTGAGTCTCGATCATTGGAACATTTATTCATAGATTGATGGAACGTTCCAATGATTATTGAAAGACATGGAATTTTTTTGGAGCTGGAGCAGTGCGTGTTCCCCAAACATTCTCATTCAGGCAGAGGATGTGTGACGTAGGGGAATCATGTATGGCTTGATTTTGAGGGCACGTGAATTGGCTTCGGTATCATGGGAGATAACAATGCCTGACTTCAATCTCGATCAAATCAGATTCCGCCAGCGCCTGAGACTTGAGACTTCACGAACGGTATCATTCCAATCCCCTGGCTGCTGAGACGTTGCAACGTTAAGATTCTAATGGTGGTCGATGGTTACCCTGGCAATTTCCTGAACGTTTCATTCAGTCATTCCTATTTCGGGCTATCGGCCGTTCTTGACGCCTTGCGGAGTCAACCGGATTTCTTCGTCCGTTATGACGTGACACGCGCCCACCGGCAAACGGACACTTTCAAACCCGATCAACAACAGGATCCGCAAGCCTATGAACTCTACGCGCCTCACTTCGAGGGATTCCGGTTCACGCAGGCGGGGTTCAGTCTCGATGGATACGATCAAGTCTGGCTATTTGGCGCACGCGCCGACGAGGGTGGCTCCGAGTCATTGCAGCCCGGCGAATTGGAGGTCCTTGCTAAATTCATGGAAGCGGGCGGAGGCGTGTTTGCCACCGGCGATCATGCCGACCTCGGCGCATCACTGTGCAAATCGGTTCCGCGCGTTCGCAGCATGCGGAAGTGGACGGCCGCGCAAGGCGTGCCCAGTCCCACCGGCGTCAACCGCCACGACACCAACGACAGCGGAGATGACACGACCTATACCTTCGACGACGAGTCTGACGACAAGCCGATGACGGTCACGACGAAGCCCTATCCCATAAATTCTCATCACGCCTTCCTGCGCCGGACCTCACCGCATCCAGTGTTGTGCGGCCGGGATGGAATCATCGACATTTTGCCCGATCATCCCCATGAGGGCGAAATACTCGACACAGGCCAAATTAATCTGGCGGCGAGGTTCTCCGTTGGCAGCTTGAACAACATTCCGGAGTATCCGGCCAAGGCCGGCGTCCAAGCCGAGCCCGAAGTGATTGCCTTGGCGCATGTTCGTTCCGGACATACTGCTGATCTACAGGCATCGGCAAAGAACACCCAGTCCCTTGTCGATAGCATCTCGTTGGCCAGAAAATCCCTGCCCACGGCGAATGAATTCTTCCGCGGCGCGGACCTGAATTAAATTCAACACGGGAAGCCGGGAGATCGCGTCCCGGCTTCCTTATTTGATGACTATTCCTCCCAGCCGCGGCTGCGGCGCGACGGGCCGGAGACGGGCGGACGCCGGCGGTTGCCGTCGCCGCCGCCGTCACCGCTGAGGGCTTTGCGCAAGCGCCGGACCAGCACGCCGCGGGCCTTTTCGTCGTCGGTCTGTTTCATCGCCTCCTGGATATCGAGCACCAGGCCCGCCAGCTCATTGTGGCTGTCGAGCCTCGCCACCATGGCGGGATCGATGCGCGGCTTGGTCTCTTCCGCCACGAAGGCACAGGCCTCTCCCGTCAAGTCGTAGACCGCATCGAGGCTGGGGATGAGGATGCAATCATGCGGCAGTTCGAGGCCCTTGAGGTCTTGGGCCAGCGCCGTCTGGCCTTCCTCTTCGCCGTGGGTCAGAAACACCGAGCGGCTGATCGGCAGGCGTTCCTTCACCCATTGCACCAGCTCCGGCCCGTCGGCATGGCCGGAATAATCCTCAACCCGGCGGATTGCTGCCGCGACAGTGATTTCCTCGCCCATGATGGTGACCATCCTGGCGCCATCCTGGAGGATGCGGCCCAATGAACCGCCGGCCTGAAAGCCCGCCAACAGCACGGTGGTGGAGGCCTGCCACAGGTGGTTTTTCAGATGATGGCGGATGCGGCCCGCCTCGCACATGCCGCTGGCCGCGACGATGATGTGGAAGCCGCTGAAGCGGGCCAGGGCTTTTGACTCCTCCACACTTTCGGTCGAACGCACAAAGGACGAATTGAAGGCGCGCGCCAGATCGTCGCCGTGCTGCATCTCCCTGGCGTGCTTGGTGAAGATGCGCGTTGCTTTTGACGCCAGTGGCGAGTCGATAAAGATATTGGCCTTGGGCACCTGGCCCCGCTCCATCAGCAGCACCAAATCGGTCACCAGTTCCTGGGTGCGTTCGACCGCAAAGGATGGGATCAGAAGTGCTCCTTGACGTTTCGCCGCCTCGTTCACTTCCGCCGCCAGAATGACCCGGCGGCCGTCCTCATCGCGCTCGAAGCGGTCGCGCCCGCCATAGGTCGATTCGCAGATCACATAGTCAAAGCCGGTGGGGGCTTCCGGGTCGGGCTGCAGCATTTTGTTGTCGGGCCCGATATCGCCCGAGAACAGGATGCGCAGGGGCTTCTTGTCAGCACCTTGCGCCACTTCGACCTCAAGCGAGGCCGAGCCCAGCAGATGCCCGGCATTCCAGAAGCGCACACGCACACCGGGGGCCGGCTCGAACCAGGTTTCATAACCCAGCCCGTAGAAATGCTCGAGGCTCTTGGTGGCATCCTCCAGCGTGTAGATGGGTTCCACCGGTTCGTCGCCGCGCTTCACCCGGCGCTGGTTCAGCTGTTTCACTTCCATTTCCTGGATGCCGCCCGAATCCGGCAGCATGATCGCGCAGAGATCGGCGGTGGCATGGGTGCAATGGATTTTCTGGGTGAAGCCATGCTTCACCAGCTTGGGGATCAGCCCCGCATGATCGATATGGGCATGGGTCAGCACCATGGCGGTGAGGCTGGCCGGATCGAACGGGAACGGCCGGTAGTTCAGTTCGCGCTCGGTCTTCGAGCCCTGGAACATGCCGCAGTCGAACAGCACCTTGGCATGGTCCGTTTCGAGCAGATAGCACGAGCCGGTGACGGTGCGCGCCGCGCCATGGAATTTCAGACGGATCGCCATTGCCTAGTCCTTCATGATCTTGAGGCCGCGTTGCTTGAGTTCGTCCCAGGCCTCGCGCGGAGTATCGGCGAAACCGAAGAGATCGAGGTCTTCCTGGCGCAGCATTCCGGTATCGGCGAACTGCTGGAAATTGATGAGGCCTTTCCAGAACTTCGAATCATAGAGCACAACCGGCAGATTGTCGTCCATCTTGCCGGTCTGGCGCAGTGTCAGGATCTCGAACAGCTCGTCCATGGTGCCGAAGCCGCCGGGGAACACCACCAGTGCCGAGGCCCTGATGGCAAAGTGCATCTTGCGCATGGCGAAATAGTGGAAGCGGAAGGTGAGATCGGGTGTGGAATAGGCGTTGGGCTCCTGCTCCATCGGCAGCGTGATGTTGAAACCGATCGAGGGGGCGCCCGCATCGAATGCGCCTCTATTCGCCGCCTCCATGATGCCGGGGCCGCCGCCGGTGGCAATGACATTCTGGCGCGGCAGGTGATCTTCGATCTTGGCGCCACCCTCCTCCGAACAGATGCGTGCAAATTCCCGGGCCGCCTCATACCAGCCGTTGGAATCGCCGGGTTGGATGCGGGCCGAGCCGAAGACGATGACCGTGGTGGCCACCCCCCATTTGCGCAGGTGCTCCTCGGCCTTCTGGTATTCGAGTTGGAAACGCAGGCCGCGCGTCGTGTCGCCCAACAGAAAATCCTGATCCATGGCGGGAAGCCGGTAAGCCGCCGCCGCCATCTGTGCCGTGTTCGATTGAGTCACGTGTGTGATTGTCCCCGGGGAATTCCGAATACCGGGGATAGGGCCATGACAAGCCGCAAGCAAGGGGGCTAAGATCAGCCTCACGCAAGACGTTAAGGACATCGCCAATGGCCGACAAAAAGACTTCCTTCTCCTTCTCCTCCACCTTCATCGCCCCGCCGGGAAAGCCCTTCCATCTCGCCAAGCGCGATCCGCGCGATGCCTCGGCGTTCAAGGACAAGGAGGCGGCGAAGCTCAAGACCGCCGAGGACGCCGCCGCCATCGACGAACTCCAGAACCGGCTCTTTGCCGAGGGCAAGCGGGCGCTGCTGGTGGTGTTGCAGGGGATCGACTGTTCGGGCAAGGACGGCACGGTGCGCGCCGTGTTCAACACCTGCGGGCCGATCGGTGTCAAGATCGCCCCGTTCAAGGCGCCGACCAGCGATGAGCTGGCACAGGACTATCTGTGGCGCATTCACAAGGTGGCCCCGCCGCGCGGCTACATCGGCATCTTCAACCGCTCGCATTATGAGGATGTGCTGGTGGTGAAGGTGAAGAAATATGCCAGCCCTGAAGTGATCGAGCGCCGCTATGACGAAATCAACCAGTTCGAAAAGCTGCTGGTGCAGAACGGCACGGTGATCCTCAAATTCATGCTTCACATTTCGAAAGACGAACAGGCCGAGCGCTTACGCGATCGCATTGCCACCCCGGAAAAGCGCTGGAAGTTCAACCCCGCCGATTTGACCGACCGCGCCCTGTGGGACGACTACATGGCGGCCTACGAAACCGCCGTAACCCGCTGCTCGACCGAGCACGCGCCGTGGCACGTGATTCCCGCCGACCGCAACTGGGTGCGCAACGCGGCGATCTCGGCCATCGTGCGCGAGACACTGGAGAAGATGGACCCCAAATACCCGGAGGCCAAAGGCTGGGACCCGGTGACGGTGACGGTGGTGTAATATGGATTTCCATCTTAAGGGCAAGCGGGCGCTGGTGACGGGCGCGACACGGGGCATCGGCCGGGCGATTGCTTTTGGTCTCGCCGCCGAGGGCTGTGATGTGGCGGTGTGCGCGCGCGATGGTGCAGCGGTGGCGGCGACGGTCGCCGAATTAAAGTCGCGGGAAGTGAGCGCCTATGGCGAGGCCCTGGATGTTGGCGACCGCGCGGCGCTGGAACAATTCGTCGGACGTTCCGCGCAACTGCTGGGCGGGCTCGACATTCTGGTGTGCAATGCCTCGGCGCTGGCCACGGGCTCGGACGAGGACGCCTTCCGCCAGGCTTTCGAGGTCGACCTGATGCACACCCGCAATGCGGCGGAAGCGGCGATCCCGCACATGGGCAAGGCCGGTGGCGGTGCGATCATCGCCATTTCGTCGATTTCCGGCTCGGAGGATTCCGGTTATGATTCATCCGCCTACGGAACAATGAAGGCGGCGCTGTTCTTTTATGTGAAATCACTGGCCCGCCATGTGGCGGCACAAGGCATCAGGGCCAACATCGTGTCGCCCGGCACCACCTTCTTCGCGGGCGGCTATTGGGACGAGGTGAAACGGAATGACCCCGAGCGCTTTGCCCGCAGCCTGGCGGAGAACCCGTTTGGCCGCATGGCAAGGCCTCAAGAAATTGCCGATGCCGTGGTGTTCCTGGCAAGCGCGCGCGCCAGCTTCATCTCCGGCAGCAATCTGGTGGTCGATGGAACGCTCACCATGCGTATCCCGAATTGAGGCCGAATCCGCACCACAAGTCCCAATTTCCCAATGATAACATCCACCGCCAATGCCCCTTTTGACGGCGGCGGGATTTGTGGTAGGGAAGCCGTCGGCGCGAGGGGGCTGCGGGGGTTCTGCTGTCCTGCCAGAGAAATTGAAAAACAAACAGGGACTTTAGACAATGAGTGATGTGGCTGATCGGGTGAAGAAAATCGTCGTCGAGCATCTCGGCGTCGATGCCGACAAGGTCAAGGCCGAGGCGAGCTTCATCGACGATCTCGGCGCGGACAGCCTCGACACGGTCGAGCTGGTGATGGCCTTCGAAGAAGAATTCGGCATCGAAATCCCGGATGACGCTGCGGAAACGATCCAGACCGTGGGAGACGCGGTCAAGTTCATCGAAAAGAGTGCTGCCTGATTGGCAGCGTCTGATCGCCCCTTGCGGACGGTCGCCGAAATCAATTGCGCGGAGGCAGGGTTTGCAACATCCTGCCGCCGCGTTTTCGTGTAGAAAGGGCCGTGCCGCATGCGCCGTGTCGTCGTAACCGGACTAGGGATTGTGTCGCCTCTCGCCACCGGGGTGGAAGAAACCTGGAGCCGCCTACTGGCCGGCCAATCGGGTGCCGGACCCATCACCAGGTTCGATGCCTCCGACCTTCCCTGCAGGATCGCCTGCGAAGTGAAGCGCGGCGATGGTTCTGACGGCACCTTCCATCCCGAATCGTGGCTCGATCACAAGGACCTGCGGCGTTACGACGATTTCATCATCTATGCGATGGCGGCGGCCAAGCAGGCGATGAAGGATGCAGGCATCGTTCTGGAAACCGAGGAAGACAAGTGCCGGGCCGGCGTGCTGGTGGGTTCCGGCATCGGCGGCCTCACCTCGATTGCCGAAACCACGCTGCTGCTCGAAGAGAAGGGCCCGCGCCGCGTCAGCCCGTTCTTCATTCCGGGCTCGCTCGTCAACCTTGCCTCGGGGCTGATTTCAATCGAGTTCGGCTGCAAGGGCCCCAATCACGCGGTGGTCACCGCCTGCTCGACCGGTTCGCATGCGATCGGCGATGCGGCGCGCCTGATTGCCTTCGACGATGCCGACATCATGATCGCCGGCGGCGCCGAATCGGCCGTCTGCCGCCTTGGCATTGCCGGCTTCATCGCCTGCAAGGCGCTCTCCACCAGGTACAACGACACGCCGGACAAGGGCTCGAGGCCCTACGACAAGGATCGCGATGGCTTCGTCATGGGCGAGGGCGCCGGTATCGTGGTGCTCGAGGAACTCGAACACGCCAAGGCGCGCGGCGCCACCATCCATGCCGAGGTCGTCGGCTATGGCATGTCGGGCGATGCCTATCATGTCACGGCACCGGCGGCGGACGGCGATGGCGCCTTCCGCTGCATGCAGGCGGCTCTGAAGCGCGCCGGACTGCAGGCCCATGAGATCGACTACGTGAATGCCCATGGCACTTCGACACCGCTGGGCGACGAAATCGAGTTGCGCGCCGTCGAGCGCCTGATGGGCAATCGCACGGCCGAACTCACCATGTCGTCGACCAAGTCCTCGATCGGCCATCTGCTGGGGGCGGCAGGTGCCGTCGAGGCGATTTTTGCGATCCTCGCCATCCGCGACAACGTAGCCCCTCCGACGCTTAATCTCGACAATCCGTCGGTCGAAACGCAGATCGATCTGGTGCCTCATAAAGCGAAGAAAAAAGAGATCAACACAGTTCTGTCCAATTCTTTTGGTTTCGGTGGTACCAACGCGTCACTGATCATGCGCCGCTTCGCGGCCTGACATTTGCGGGAGGACGCCCAAGTTGGCAAGACCGCGCGAACCGATGAAAGTTCCCGAGCCGCGCCTGCCCAGGCGGCGTGCGTCCGCAACCACGCGGGTCATCATGTGGACCTTCCTTACCTTGATTCTGGTGGGAGCCGGACTTGCCGCAGCGGGCTTTTATGCCTTCCAGCAATACACAATCTCCGGACCTTTGGCGGCGAAGCGCATCTTCATCGTCGCGCAGGGACTTGGCACGCCCGAAATTGCCGCGGTGCTCGAGAAGGAGGGCATCATCAGCAATGCCCGTATTTTCACCACGATGGCCTATGTGACGGGAACGCGCGGCCGGTTGAAAGCCGGCGAATATGAGTTTGCCGCCCAGGCAGCGATGCAGGATGTCATGGCGCTGATCGCCAGCGGCAAGTCGATCACCTACAAACTGTCGGTGCCCGAGGGCTTCACCAGCGAAATGGCTGTGGATCGCGTCAACGGCAACGAGATTCTGGCGGGCGGTGCGGCCGCTGTTCCCGCCGAGGGTTCGATCATGCCGGATACTTACGTTTTCCGGCGCGGCATGACGCGGCAGAAGCTCGTCGAAGACATGCAGGCGGCGCAAGCCAGGCTTCTGCAAGAACTGTGGGACAAACGCCTGCCGGTGCCGGTCATCGAAACCAAGGAGCAGGCGGTCATCCTCGCGTCGATCGTCGAGAAGGAGACCGGTGTTGCGGCCGAACGCCCGGTCATCGCGTCGGTGTTCGTCAACCGGCTCAAGAAGGGCATGCGGCTGCAGTCGGACCCAACGATCATCTACGGCATCGTTGGCGGCAAGGGCAGGCTCGACCGGTCCCTGACGCGCAATGACATCGAAACCGAGACACCCTACAACACCTACCGCATCAACGGCCTGCCACCCGGGCCGATCGCCAATCCCGGCCGCGCGGCACTCGAAGCGGCGCTCAATCCTCCGTCAACGGAGTATCTCTATTTCGTGGCGGACGGAACCGGTGGCCATGCCTTTGCCTCAACGCTTGAGGAGCATAACCGCAATGTGCAGCAATGGCGCCAGATCGCCGGCAATGCTGCCGCGGCAGTTGCCGCCGATACCGGCACCGAAACGGCGCCAGCCGGAACCGGGACTCCCACTGAAGTTCCGGCGGCTGGCACGTTGCCGCCAGCCACGCCGCCGCCCGAGGCACTTGAAACGGCTACCCAGCCTGCGGCACCCGTGCAGCCGCAGCCACCGGCAGATGCGCCGGCAACCGGCGTAGTGGCGGCGCAACCTCCCGCCGTGGAGCCACCGGCTGCCGAGACATCGCCCAGTCCTCCGCCAGAGCCCGGCACAGTCTTTAGAATCGGTGGAAACCGGACCGCGATCCCCAAGCTCAAGCCGAACCGCTGAGCCGTTTCCCGCTGGCGTGAACTGCTCTAGAAGATGGGGAGTGATTCTATCGGGATTTCAAGATGCCAATTTCCAGCATGACCGGATTTTCCCGCGCCTCGGGCGCGCGCAACGAACTGTTCTGGCAATGGGAGATCAAGAGCGTCAACGGCAAGGCGCTCGATGTGCGCTGCCGGCTTCCAGTCGGCTACGAGGCCCTTGAGCTGCCATTGCGCGGGGTCCTCAATCAGGCTTTCAAACGCGGTAATCTGCAGGTTTCGCTCAGCGTCAGCGGTGCGCTTGCCGCCGAAACGGTGCGTCTCAACAGTGCGGTGCTCGATCAATTGGTGGCGGCAGGTGAAATGCTGCGCAACCGCATCGGCGGCGAGCCGTTGCGGGCCGATGTGCTGCTGTCGCTGCGCGGCGTCCTCGACGTCACGCCGCAGCCCGAAGACGAAGCGGACATCGAAGCCCGTAACGCGGCAATGCTGGAAAGTCTCAGCGCGGCAGTGACATCGCTCGCCGCCGCACGGGCCGAGGAGGGTGCCAGACTCCAGGCGGTGGTCGCATCGCAGATCGGGCGCATCAGAGAGCTTGCCGCAGCGGCGCGCGCCAATCCTTCGCGTTCCGTCGAGGCGGTAAGAAGCCGGCTCAAAGAACAGGTGGCGCGGCTGATGGATAGCGGAACGAATTTTGATCCCGACAGATTGCATCAGGAAGCGGTGCTGCTGGCGACGCGTGCCGATATCGAGGAGGAACTTGACCGGCTCTCCTCGCATGTCGAAGCGGCCGAGGCCTTACTGATTTCGGGGGAAGCGGTCGGCCGCAAGTTCGACTTCCTCGCCCAGGAGTTCAATCGCGAGGCCAACACGCTGTGTTCGAAGGCCGCCGACCGCACCATGACGGCCATCGGCCTCGATCTCAAGACCGTCATCGACCAGATGCGCGAGCAAATCCAGAACATAGAGTGAGAACATGATCGAGATTCAACGCCGTGGACTTCTGCTGGTCATGTCATCACCTTCGGGTGCGGGAAAGACCACATTGTCACGGCGCCTGCTGGCGGGCGATTCCAACATCACCATGTCGGTCTCGGTGACGACGCGCCATCCGCGTCCCGGCGAGACCGAAGGCAAGGATTATCACTTCATCGCGCACGAGGAGTTCGGCCGGCTGCGCGACCGCGGCGATCTGCTGGAATATGCCGAGGTCTTCGGCAACTTCTACGGAACGCCGAAGCGTCCGGTCGTAGAGGCCCTGCAGGCCGGGCGCGATGTGCTCTTCGACATCGACTGGCAGGGCACCCAGCAACTGGCGCAGGCGATGGAGGACGATCTAGTCCGCATCTTCATCCTGCCGCCGACGGCGGAAGAACTCCGTCTTCGCCTCATCCGCCGGGCCCAGGATTCCTCTACCACCGTAGCCAAGCGGATGGCCAAGGCCGCCGGCGAGATCAGCCATTGGGCCGAATACGAATATGTCATCATCAACGACGATCTGGACAGCGCTGCCCGGCAGCTCGACTCAATCCTGACGGCCGAGAGACTGAAACGGCGGCGGCGCGTTGGCTTGACGAAATTCGTCCGTGATCTGACGAAAAATCTATAGCCCGGAGTCTTCCGCAGCCGTCCGGGAGAGAATGGCCGCCATCCGGGCGAAGCCATCGACCGGCACCTGCTCGGCGCGCAGTACGGGATCGATGCCCGCTTCCGCCAGCAGCTTTTCCGGTGCGGCGACAAGTGTTTTCAAGCTCGACCGCAGCATCTTGCGGCGCTGGCCGAAGGCCGAGGCCGTCACGCGTTCCAGAACCTTGAGGTTGCAGGCCGGTAACGGCATAGGACGCGGCACGAGCTGGACGATCGAGGATGTCACCTTGGGCGCCGGCGTGAAGGCCGAGCGGTTGACATCGAAGAGCTTCTTCGCCGTGCAGCGGTACTGGGCCAGAACCGAAAGCCTTCCGTAGGCCTTGCCGCCGGGACTCGCTGCGATGCGCTCGGCTACCTCCTTCTGAAACATCAGGGTCAACGAGGCAAACCAGGGAGGCCACGGCTCGGCGCTCAGCCAGCCGGTTAGCAACTCGGTGGCAATATTGTAGGGCAAGTTCGCCACGATCTTGGCGTGCCCGCCGGATAGGGCGGCATAGTCCACCTGCAAGGCATCGCCGGTGGCAAGTGCTAACCGTCCCGGATAAGCGAGGCTAATCTCTTCGAGGGCCGCCATGGCGCGTTCATCGCGCTCAATGGCGATCACCTCAGTGGCACCTTCCATCAACAATGCACGGGTAAGGCCGCCGGGGCCGGGGCCGATTTCGATCACCACAAAACCATCGAGGGGTTGAGCCGCGCGCGCGATGCGCCGCGTCAGGTTGAGATCGAAGAGAAAATTCTGTCCGAGGTTCTTCTTCGCCTGCAGGCCGTGGCAGGCGATCACCTCGCGGAGCGGCGGCAGGCCGTCATCAGCCATGGCAAGCCGCCGCCATCGCCGAAGCCAGACGGATGGCGGCAATGAGACTTTGCGGTTTGGCCTCATGCTTCCCGGCGATGCCTAGTGCTGTGCCATGGTCGGGCGAGGTCCGGATAAACGGCAGCCCCAGGCTGACGTTGACGCCGCCGTGGAAGTCGAGCGTCTTCACCGGGATCAGAGCCTGATCGTGATACATGCAGAGAATGGCATCATAAGATGCGCGCGCTTCGGCGTGGAACGCGGTGTCGGCGGACAAGGGCCCGATGACTGTAAGGCCCTCGTCACGCAACTGGTTCAGGGCCGGAATGATGATGTCGATTTCCTCGCGTCCCATGGCGCCGTTCTCACCGGCATGGGGATTTAATCCGGTAAACGCCAGGCGTGGTTTCGAGATCCCGAAGTAGCGCTTGAGGCCGTTTGCGGTCACACGCGCCTGCGCGATAATTGCGCTGGCCGTCAATTGGCTGGCTACGTCTTTCAGCGCAATATGGACCGTCACCGGTATGGCACGCAAATCCGCCGCCACCAGCATCATCACTTCCTGCGCCGGCCTGCCGCTTTGCGCCGAGAGATGGGCCAGATAGTCCGTATGCCCCTGATGACGGAAACCTGCCGAATAGAGCGCGTCCTTATGTATGGGATTGGTGACGATGCTTGAGACTTCGCCGGCCAGGGCCAGCTTCACCGCCTCATCAATGGCGGCAATCACCTGGGCCGCGGTGGCGGGATCGATGATGCCGGGTATGGGTTCAGCGCCGAGCCCGCGATGCAGCACGGGAAGTGCCGAAGCAAACACCGATGCCGCTTCCGATGGCGTTGCAATGATGCGTACCGGAAGGCCGCGATTGCGGGCTTGCCAGTAATTGGCATCGCCCAACAATGCAAAACAGCACTGCGGATCGCCGCGCAAGGCTTCCCAGGCTTTCGCGGTGATTTCGGGCGCGATGCCGGCCGGCTCCCCGCTTGTCAGAACGATCGGCCGCGAAGGAGGCATGTTACTGCTGCGCGTAGTTGGGATTGCGGTACTCGATATAGACGTTGCCGCGGATGGTCTTCAGGTACTGCTCCTCAAGACCGTCATATTTTTCGTTCTTGAGGCCGCGCTCGACCTGCTCGCGCGTCGGCATCTTGAAGTCGGGCCTGGTGGGCGTGAGTTTCCGCGTTGCGCAAAAGGCAAGAAGTTGAATGCTGCCCTTGCCGCGCATTGGACCTACGGCCCGGCCGATGCCGGCCTTCTCGAGTGCCGCCCGCAGGGGCTTAGGCAGTTTTGTTGCGTCAGCATCGAATTTCCTGCCCTGCTTGACATTGAACACGCCCTCGGCGGCGGCCCGGAGATTGCCGCAGCCCTTGAAGCGCTTCAGAACCTGCTGGGCCTCCACGGCGCGCGCCTGCAGCAGCATGCTGTCGTTGCCCTCAACCGGCAGATGGATTTCCATGAGCGAGAATACGGTAACGCCCTTCATGCGCGGGTCGTTCATGATCTTTGCGATCTCGCTGGTGGCCTTGCCCTTGATCTCCGCCATCTTGGCATCGACATCGCCATCGGTAACGGTAATCTGGCCACGGAACTTTCCACCGATGACCCGGTTGAAACCGATCAGCGTGCCGACATAGCGCTTGAACGCCGTCTCGCTCACGCCTGTTTTTTTCAAGCGGCCGATCAAACCGTCAACCGATGTATCCATGCCCTTGGCCATCCGGGCGATCTGATCCTTGACTTCAATATCGGTGGCCTGCTGCCGGAACTTCACCGTTTCGGCGATCTTGACCTGCTCGTCGATCAAGGAGCGCAAGGCGGCGTTTCGTGTCAGCTTGCCGCGCCCGGCATCGCCCAGCACATCGAGCAGCGTCATGCGTTCCGTGATGTCGCGCTCGGTGATCGGCTGATCATTGACAATGACCACGACGCCTTGCGTCTTGGCCGTGGCGGGAACGGCAATCGAGCCCACGAACAGAACCGACAAGAGATAAGCAGCAATCAAGAAAATCCGCGGCATCAGAGTGTGAAACCTCCTTCGACGCCGCCGATCGTGCGCAGTTCGACACCCAGTTCAAGTTTACGCTCGGTATCGCCCGAGTCTTCGAGGCTTTCCGAATAGGACAGGTGCGCATTCATGCAGTCGCACGCGAAAGCGATGCCGATGGTCTTGGTCATGAATTGGCTGTCCTCGATATCATAACGGAAATTGCCGAACAGGCTCCAGGCTTCGCTCAGCCTGTACTTCGCGTCGCCCCAAATCTGCTGCTCACGCTCCGGCCTGCCGTAGTTGGCGGCGGCGGCAATGTCAGCATAGCTTAATGCGCTGGAAATCCTGTCAAAAGTGAGGCCGATCGAGGCCTCCTGAACGTTGACGCGTGACAGATCTTCCTCCATTCGCGCCTGATAGCTGAGGGAGATGCTCTCATTCAACTGCAATGCCAGTGCCCCGACGAGGTCGGACGCCGTGCCGTCAAGCCCCGATCCGGTGGCGTAACTGTTCTGGCCCGCGACATGGAAACTCTCGCCAAAACTGGCGCGCACAAAGCCGCCGTTTTCCCCCAATAACGTGTAGGTCAAGCCGGCGTTGGCGCGCATGCCTCCTTCGTAGCGGTCATAACCGGTGAAGCGATCGCTCAGGAACAGGCTCGAAGTATCGAAGTTCAACGTGATAGCGTCTTCATTGCCGATGTCGTCCGTGGCGGGCTCATCGGGTGCCGCGATCAGCTGGAATACCGGCGTCAGCACGCCCTGCGCCGCACCATGATCGCCGATGAAAGGCCAGCGCAGATCGAAGCCGGCCGACGGCAGCAGATACCCCTCTGTCTCGGCATCGCTGCTGGCACCCGGTACATTTTCCGCCATCCTCGCATTGCCACGCAACTGGGCGAAGGGTGTCACGATAGCGCCTGCCGAATTGGTGATTTGGCGGCGCCAGCCGAGGAGACCTGTCACATGGCTCTGCTCGGTGCCGAGCATTACGCCGCTGGCGGCTTCATTGACGGCGAGCGTGCGTTGCAGCGAATAGGCGTTGACGTTGAAAGAGAGTTCGCCGCCCACCACCGGATCGGCGAGGATGTAGCTTGCCGTCACGAACGGCAGAGCGGTGGGCATCCGGTCCTGGTTCTCGGCTTCCTCGGCGGTCCGGTAATGAACGATCTGTGCCTTGGCATAGTTGCGGTCCTCCAGCTGCGTGGCCTGCACATAGCTGGCGACCATGTCGCGGTCGTCGATGTCATAGTCCTTGCGGAATGTCCGGTCGCTCCAGATCGTTGCGTCCCAACCCCAGCTCCAGGCATCGTCGATCTTGAAATCGCTTGTGGTCCGCAGCGACCCGCGCCAGGGGCCGTTGTCGCGCGGCGTATCGCCTGATTTGAGTTCGTAAATGCCCGAGGCATTGATCGTGTAAATGCCGCTCGACAAGCGATGCCGCCACTCTGCCTCGAGCAATGGACCCTGCTGCGTGGTCCAGGTCGGCGACAAGGTCAGATCCTGGTTGGGGGCGAGAGCCCAGAAATACGGCGTGGTCATGCCAATTCCATAGTCGCCGCCGCGAAACGACGGCAGCAGGAAACCGGTGCGCCGTTTCACAGTCGGATCGGGATATGAAAATGACGGCGCCCACAAAACCGGAACACCCGAGATCTCGAGCTTGGCGTCCTTGTAATAGATGGTGTGCTCGTCCATGTCGTGCCGGGCCTCGCCCGCCACGATGCGCCACAATGGAACGCCATTCTCATCAGCGCAGTCATTGCAAGCCGTGTAGCTGGCGTGCTCGTAGATGGTGATGCCGTTTTCAATCCGCCTGGCATAACGCGCCGTGATGGTGACGTCGTTGGTCAGGAGGGCGCGCACGTGCTCGGCAAAGCCCTTGGCGAACTTGTCGTCGATTTCCGCCCGGCTGGCCTTGAGGACGTTGCCGTTGGGTTCACGCAGCACGATGGAGCCATTGGCGCTGAAGACCCCGCGCCGCATGTCATAGGTCACACGGCTGGCGGTGAGGATATAAGGTCCATAGGTCAGCCGTACCGTTCCAAGTGCCGTGGCAATCCTGGTTCTACCGTCATAGGTGAGTTTGTCCGCCAGCACGTCTACGCGGGTGCCGCGCGGTACGACCTCAAGGTTCGGGGCAACGAATTTCGGGTTTACCGAGGCCGCAGCCCAACCCCGTGGCATTGCCGAAACCGCCGCCATAGCCGCCAACCAGCCGAGGACGCAGACCCGAAGGCCCAGCCGGCTTGCGTATCCCCCCCTGAAGCCTGCTCGACCCACTCAACCCCGCAACGATCACATTTCGTAACGCTTTCTTAACGGCTTTCACCTGCCGCAGGAAGCCCTACCGTCCACTGATCCAGTGTGGTGATGCATTGCGGCAGCAAGTGGATGATCGTGATCTGATGGTTAACGGGGCTGGTATCGCCGATTCCCAAAGCATGGGAAACCGGATATGGAGGGCATCCACTCCGGAAGGTCTCCATGAAAATCAGCTTTGCCGCCGCTAAACTGCCCAAGTCAGGTATTCTTGTCCTCCTTATTGCCGATGGCGCGGCGTTGTCCGGGCTCGCTTCAGCCGCCAATCAGCGGTGCGGCGGACAGATTGCCAGGGCCATCAAGGCAGCAGGCTTTACCGGCCGCCGCGACTCCACGCTCGATGTCGTTGCACCCGGAGGCGGCTTTACCCGGATCGTACTTTTCGGCCTGGGAGCGCCATCCGGCCTGAAACCCCTCGATCTTGAAATGCTGGGCGGGGCCATTGCCGGAACCTTGCAGAACCTGAAAGCCGAAGCAGCGGCCGTCGCCGCGGACATCGAAATCCCGGCAATCGCGCCGCGCGATGTGGCGTCGCTCATTGCCTCGGGTGCCAGTCTCAGGGTCTACAGTTTCAACCAGTATAAGTCGAAGAAGCCCGAAGCAAAGCCGCTCCGCGATATCACTGTGCTGACTGCCGATGGGCGCGGCGCAAAGCAGAAGTTTACCGGTTTCGGCGCAGTTGCCGAAGGCGTTCATCTGGCGCGCGATCTGGTCAACGAGCCGCCCAACACCTTGCACCCCGTGGAATTCGCCGAGCGCATGAAGCCTCTCGCCAAGCTTGGCCTCAAAGTTTCGATCCTCACTCCCGCGCAGATGAAGAAGCTGGGCATGGCGGCCCTCCTCGGCGTGGCGCAGGGCTCGGCCCATGAAGCCCGCATGGTGGTGATGCAATGGAACGGCGGCAAGACCGGCGAGCGGCCGTTGGCCTTCATCGGCAAGGGCGTCACGTTCGATACCGGTGGCATCTCGATCAAGCCGGCAGCCGGCATGGAGGACATGAAGGGCGACATGGGGGGTGCGGCGTGCGTTGCCGGGCTGATGATGGCGCTGGCTAAGCGCAAGGCCAGGGTCAATGCCATCGGCGCCATCGGCATTGTCGAGAACATGCCGGACGGCAAGGCACAGCGGCCGGGCGATGTGGTGAAATCGATGTCCGGCCAGACGATTGCCGTGCTCAACACCGATGCCGAGGGCCGACTCGTGCTGGCTGACGTGCTGTGGTACGTGCAGCAAAAATTCAAACCGAAATTCATGATCGATCTGGCAACCTTGACCGGCGCCATCATGGTGGCACTCGGCAAGGAGCATGCCGGGCTCTTCTCGAACAATGACGAGTTGGCGCAGCGGCTTTCGGAGGCCGGCTATGCCACGGCTGAGAAGGTGTGGCGCATGCCGCTAGCGCCCGAATACGACAAGATCATCGATCACGATGTGGCCGACGTCAAGAACACCGGCGGACGCTTTGCCGGCTCGATCACCGCGGCGCAATTCCTCCAGCGCTTCGTCAACAATGTTCCGTGGGCGCATCTCGACATCGCCGGCACCGCGATGGATGGGACTCGAAGTGCGATCAACCAGAGCTGGGGTTCGGGCTGGGGCGTCAGACTCCTCGACCGGCTGGTTTCACAGCATTACGAAAAGTAGCGCAAGTCTATTTGTCGTCCGGTTTCACCAGCCGCCCGAGAGTCGCTGGATCAGTACCCGCCAGCCAATCCATCACAATGACTGCTGTGCCGTGACCGGCTGCATGAAAATCCCCGGGGATGGCGATGATCTCCGGCCGCAGCATTTCCTGAAGCTCGGTTAAATGTTTGGTCACCTGGTCGAAGTCCCGGCCGATCTTCAATCCTGCCGCTTGAAAACCCGCGGTGACCGCAAATGAGGTCCGCAGGGCACTGCAGATGATACCATCGGGTGGTTGTGAATTCGATGCGAGTTGACGGCAGGCCTCGCGCACTTCCCGTAACGGTGTATCGACATCGATCGAAGTCAGAGGTACGCCAGTCAGTCCAAACTCTCTCAGGCTGCGCTCAAATCCCATGTGGGTGTGCTTGGCATAGGTCAGACCCGCCGGTGGACCCAGAAGTGCCGGCCGGCGGCGGGTTTTTGCCACAAGCTTTTTCACTGCGATGGCGGCAAAGGCTTCATTATCGAAATCGAAATAGGGATGGACGAGGCCCATTTCGGTGCGCCCGTGGTGGCGAAGCCACGCCGTTTTCGAGAAGATAGCGGACGCGCGGATCATCCGGCTGGGTCCGCGACAGGATCACGCCATCGGCGAAGCCCGTTTCAACAATGTAACGCACTGGCGCCATCGGGTCCGACAGCGAGTAGGGTGTCACCACCAAATGATATGAAGTTCCGCTCAAGGCGTCGGAGATGCCATAGACGAAATTGGAAAAGAATCCCGATCCGTCATCGCCGGCATTCAGCACCACGGTGATGACGTTGGTCTTGCCGGTTTTGAGGCGCACCCCTGCCCGGTTGGGGCGATGTCGCCCGCCCGATCATCATCTCGCGTATTCTCGGCGGCAACCCGATGGGTGCCACACAACTCAATCCCGGCAAGGACGCCGAAGATCTGGTCAAGGCCGGCCTCATGCTCGACCTGACCGAACTCGCCAAGAAGGAAGACTGGGCCAATATCCTGCGCCCCAAGTCGCAGCTCGAGAGCTGCACGGTTGACGGCAAGGTTGTCTGCGTTCCGGTGAACCTGCACTCGGCGCAGTGGATGTGGACCAACCGCAAGGTCTACAAGGACGCCGGCATCGAGCCGCCGAAGAACTGGAACGAGATGATCGCCGCGGCGCCGATGCTGAAGGAGAAAGGCATCATTCCGCTGTCCGTGGCCGAGGGCTGGCCGGTTGCCCTGATGATCGAGGATATCACGGTGGCCGTCGCCGGCGTCGATAATTTCGTCAAGGTTTACAAACCCCGATTATGGATAAGCTG
>JANPCS010000277.1:0-3531 GCA_031431065.1 Hyphomicrobiales bacterium
GACCTGTTCATCGCCATCCATGCCGATACGGTGCGAGGGGCAGAGGCGCGCGGCGCCACCATCTACACGCTCTCGGAAAAGGCATCGGACGCCGAAGCCGAGGCGCTGGCGCACAAGGAAAACCGCGCCGATATCATCGGCGGCATCGATCTCGATACTGAATCAGAGGAAGTGACGGACATCCTCATCGATCTGGTGCAGCGCGAATCGAAAAATCACGCGCTGTTCTTTGCCAAGAAAGCTGTGAGCGAGATGAAAACCGTCACCAGCTTCACCGGCAAGCCGATGCGCTCCGCCGGTTTCGTGGTTTTGAAAGCCCCCGACGTTCCCTCGGTCCTGGTCGAGCTTGGCTATCTGTCCAGCAAGCATGACGAAGCCCAGCTCACATCGGTCGAGTGGCGTGACCGCGTCGCCGGTGCCATGGCCAAGGCCATCGATAAATACTTTGCCCAACAGGTCGCGGCCAGGAGCAATTGACGTGCCCCCGCCACCCAACAGCCACATTCCAGTAATAGCGAATTCACTGTAGCCTGGCCCGGGCCTGTGTTATCGGGCGCCGCAAACACGAGGCAGGCGTTGATCGAATAATGCTACGTTTTCTGGGATGGCTTTTCACTGCCGGTTTCATGGTGTTCCTCGCCCTCGCGGCCGGGCTTGTCTATATCGTTGCCGATGCCTCGAAAGACTTGCCGGATTACAAGAAGCTGGCGACCTATGAGCCACCGGTGATGACCCGCATTCACGCCGCCGATGGCTCGCTTCTGGCCGAGTATGCCGAGGAACGCCGCCTCTTCGTGCCGATAAATCATATTCCAAAGCGCCTCATCGAAGCCTTCATCTCTGCCGAGGACAAGACTTTCTATACTCACGGCGGGCTGGACTGGCAGGGCATCGCCTCCGCCGCGGTTCGCTATGTGCAGGTGAAAGTGACTGGCAGGGGTCAGATCGTCGGCGCCTCCACCATCACTCAGCAGGTGGCCAAGAATTTTCTCCTCAGCAGCGAACAGACGATCGAGCGCAAGCTGCGCGAGGCATTGCTGGTCCAGCGTATCGAACAGGCATTCACCAAGGACCAGATCATCGAGCTTTATCTCAACGAGATATTCTTCGGCCTGAATTCCTATGGCGTCGCCGCCGCCTCGCTCAATTACTTCGGCAAGTCGCTCGATCAGCTTGAACTTGAGGAAGTGGCCTATCTGGCCGCCCTGCCCAAGGCGCCGCGCAATTATCATCCCTTCCGGCAGAAGGAGCGCGCCATCGAACGCCGCAACTGGGTGTTGGGCCAGATGTTCGAAAACGGCTTCATCTCCGAGGCCGAAATGACGGCGGCGCAAGCCAAACCGCTCGAGGTCAATCCGCGGCCCTTCGGCGCCCAGCTGTTTGCAGCTGAAAGCTTCGCCGAGGAAGTGCGGCGCGAACTGATCACCATGTATGGCAAGGACAAGCTCGAGAAGGGCGGCTTGTCGGTGCGCACCACGCTTGATCCCAAGCTGCAGCTCTACGCCCGCCAGTCGCTGGCCCGCGGCCTCATTGCCTTTGACCGCAAGCGCGGCTTCCGCGGGAGCGTGGCCAGGATCGACCTTGCCGCCGGCGAGTGGGGCGCGCTGTTGAAGGAGCAGAAAGCCCCGCCCGATGTGGCGCCCTGGCGCATCGCCGTGGTGCTCGCAGTGACCGGGACCGAAGCGGTCATCGGTCTTCAACCGCGCCTGCTGCCGGATGGCAAACAGGCGGAGGAACGCGACAAGGCGGTCATTCCCCTGGAGTTGCTCAAGTGGGCCAGAGCCTATGAGGATGGTTCGAAACTGGGTCCGGAAATAATGCTGCCGTCGGATGTGCTGACCCCCGGCGACGCCGTATTTGTGGCCCCCAGCAAGGATCCGTCGCGCTGGCATCTCGTGCAGATGCCGGATGTCGAGGGCGCCCTGGTGGCCATGGACCCGCACACCGGCCGGGTGCTGTCGCTTGTCGGCGGCTTTTCCTATGGCAAGAGCCAGTTCAACCGTGCCGTTCAGGCACTGCGCCAGCCCGGCTCGTCGTTCAAACCCATTGTCTATGCCGCCGCCCTCGACAACGGATATTCGCCAGCCTCGGTGGTGCTCGACGCGCCGGTCGAGTTCAAGATGCCCGACGGCAAGATGTGGCGGCCCAAGAATTACCAGAAGAAGTTCTACGGCCCCTCGACGCTCCGCCGCGGCATCGAACAATCGCGCAACGTGATGACCGTACGGCTTGCCGACGAGCTTGGCATGACCAAGATCGCCGATCTGGCGCAGCGCTTGGGCATCTACGAGAAATTGCCGCATCAGCTGGCCATGGCATTGGGGGCTGGCGAAACCACGCTGATGAAGATGGTCAACGCCTATGCCATCATCGACAATGGCGGCAAGAAGGTCGATGCCACGCTCATCGATCGCATCCAGGATCGCTACGGCCGCACCATTTACCGTCACGATGGCCGCGACTGTTCGGCTTGCGCCCGTACCCAATGGGACGCCAGCTTGGCCGAGCCCGAACTGCTCGACATCCGCGAGCAGGTGATGAGCCCCTATACCGCCTACCAGATCACCTCGATGATGGAGGGCGTCGTCGAGCGCGGCACGGCCAGGAAGATGAAGATCGTCGGCAAGCCCATCGCCGGCAAGACCGGCACCTCGAACGAGGAGCGCGATGCCTGGTTCATCGGCTATACGCCGGACCTCGTGGTTGGCGTCTATGTCGGCTACGACAATCCGAAACCGATGGGCAAGGGCCGCACCGGCGGTGAACTCGCCGCCCCCATCGTCGCCGATTTCATGATGCTGGCGCTTCGCGACAAGGCCGCGACGCCGTTTCGCGTGCCACGCGCCATCGAGTTGATGCCGATCGACGCCAAGAGCGGCAAGCGCGCCATCTTCGGCAAGGAAGGGGTCATTCTCGAAGCCTTCAAACCCGGCGACGAACCTCCCGATTCGACCAAGGTCATCGGTGAGGGCACGCTCACGGCGCAAGCCGCGCAGAAGCCGGAAGATGGCGTCGTGCTGGTTCCCGCCCAACAACCGTCGGGAGTCACACCCCAGCCGCAGCAGCCCGCCGCTGATGGCGGGTTGACGGCGGGCAGTGGCGGGCTCTATTGAGCGCCAACAGAATTTTGAGCAGGTATCATGCGCGCTGAAGTGGTAACGCTGGTTGACGGCATGAAGCAGTCCATTGGACTGCTGAGGAGGCATCTTTGACTGGGACAACGCCCTCCGCCGTTTGGCCGAACTGAACGCCAAATCCGAAGACCCGGCGATCTGGAACGATCCGCAAAAAGCGCAGGAGATCATGCGCAAGCGCCAGGATCTCGACGGCCGCATCAAGATGGTGCAAGACCTCGAGCGGACGATCTCCGACAACACCGAGCTCATCGAGATGGGCGAGGCCGAGGGTGACCGGGGGATCGTCACCGAGGCCGAGAAGGCTTTGCTGGCGATGAAGCCCAGGCTCGCCGAGACCGAGATCGAGACGCTGCTGTCGGGCGAGGCCGACGCCAACGACGCCTATGTGCAGATC
>JANPCS010000278.1:0-19312 GCA_031431065.1 Hyphomicrobiales bacterium
GAACTCCCCCATCCGCCCCTGTTTTCGTCTTCGTGCGGTGGCGAAGACTATGCTAACAAATTCGTGCCGTCGAGAGGCTTTGCCGGGAGACACCGGGGTTTCGGGCGTAGTCCGGACGGAAATTCGAAATGTGTTGTCGTGGCCCATGTTTCGAGGCTCACGGCGTTGCCGCGAGCACCTCAACATGAGGGGTTTTACAGATTCCCTCACCCTGAGGCGCTCGCGCCAGCGAGCCTCGAAGGGCCCCTACGTTCCGCAGACGGAGTATTTTGACCTTACAATTCTGATATCAAGCCGAAGCTTTCGCCAGCATCGCCTTGAAGCGCTCGAGTTCGCCGCGCAGCGCGCTCACCACTTGCGCCGGTTCCGGAAAGGCGCCGGTTGCCACATTCTGCTTGTATTCCCTGAAGGCGGCGATGCGCTCCTGCTGCAAGCGGTCGTATTCGGCGGCGAAGTTACGGTAGATCTTGGCATGCTTGGGGATGTGGCCGCGATTCTGGCCCAGCACATCGTCGGCGAAAAGATACTGGCAATCACAGCCGGTGCCGGCCCCCATCGACACCATGAACAGCGGCGTGCGCTTCGAAATCTCGGCGGCGATATCGGGCGGCACGACCTCGATCTCCATGCCGAAGGCCCCGGCTTCTTCGTATTTCTTGACCAGTTTCCACACTTTCATGGCGCTCTCGGCGGTCTTGCCCACCGCCTTGAAGCCGCCAGTCCATGTGCATTTCGACGGAATGAGGCCGACATGGCCAATGATCGGCACCGCCTCGTCGGCCAGCCGCCGCACCGTCTGGAACGAGGCGGCGCAATAGATGGCGTCGGCTCCGGCATTCATCATCTTGAAGGCGAAGCGCAGATAATCGTCGGTGGTGCCGCCATTGTAGAGCGACATGCCGGGCACCGCGAAAACCGCCGGCGCAACGTCGCGGAACTTCGGATCCACCATCATCTCCGGCGGCACCGAGCACATGTCGATCCCCGCGGCTTGCGCTGCGGCGAGCTCGTCCCAGCTTTCGACCCGCAGCATGGTGTATTGAGAACGGCCCTTGTTGGCGAGCACGGCGGCAACCGAAGGAGGTGTGGGGCGCGGCATGACGATGTCCCTGATCAGGTGATGATGGATTTAGTGATACGCTTTGCCGACAAAAATGCAAGTATCGTTGCATCGAAACATGAAATGGAACGAATATTCCAGAATTATCGCGACGACACGCGGCGGGCGATTTCGCTCAAGCGCTCGAATTCCGGGCCCTTCGCCGGAATGTCGATATCGAAAACTTCGGCGATGACCCGCGTCCAGCCATGGATGAAATACACCCAGCCGTCTTCAATGCGAAGCTGACGGGCCTGTTGCTGCGCCCGCGCCTGCTTGAGGAATATGAGATCGCCGCGATAGTTGAACTCCCAGACGATGGCGCGTTCGGGAAAGATCGCTGCATCGGAAAGCGGTGAGCCGGGGGCATCCTTGCCAAGCCCGGTGGCATTGACGATCATCGATCCGGGCTTCAGGCCGGAGACCAGCACGTCAGCATCGGCAACTTTGGAAGTCAGCGCGCAGGTGATGGCGAGGTCAATTCCGATACGCCGGTGGATGGCTTTCATCTCCTCCAGCTTGTGTTCCGAAAGCCCGGTGACCACGACGCGCGATGGCACCTTGCCGCCCGCCTTCGCCTTGTTGTGGAGGTAGAGAGTCAACGCCAGCGATGATCCGCCGCAGCCGAGGATCAACAGCTCCGAGTCAGTCCTGCGCCAGTCGTCGTCTTCGATGATCGCTTCGAGCGCCGCACCCACCGAGATCGGGTCCTTGGCGTGGCCGCGAAGTTTTTCGCCGCGCTTCGAAATGCAGCTGATCTCACCAAGCATTTCGGCATGGGGATCGAGTTCGTCGAAAAGATCGCAGGCAGATCTTAACAGGTTCATCTTGTGCGTGGTGACGAGGGCTCCCAGCGACTTGGGGTCCGACTTGATGAAAGCAACGGCGGCGCGATAATTTTTCGGATCGTCATCGGGCACGAAGTCGATGCCCTTGATCGCCGCATCAAGCTTCAAGGCTTCGGCCCAGACCGGAAACACCGGCATGATCAAGGACCGGCCGGTGGTGACGCCGATGAAATACAGCGTTGGCCGCGCGGCGGGTTCAAAGCTTATTACTACCAGCTTCAACCGCCCGGCTTCAGCTTGAAGCGCTGGATCTTGCCGGTGGCGGTCTTCGGCAGGGCACCCGTGAACACGATGCTGCGCGGATACTTGAAGGGCGCGATCATCGCCTTGACGTGATCCTGCAAGGCCTTCACCGTAGTTCGATCAGCGGGCACGCCATCTTTCAACACCACATGCGCCTCGACGATCTGGCCGCGCTCCATGTCCGGCGCACCGATGACGGCGCATTCGAGCACGTGGCTGTGCGCCAGCAAGGCCGCTTCGACCTCGGGGCCAGCGATGTTGTAGCCCGACGACAGGATCATGCCGTCGGTGCGCGCCGCGAAATGGAAGTGGCCGGTGTCATCCTGCCAGAAACTGTCGCCTGTCAGGTTCCAGCCGTTCTGCACATAAGCACGCTGCTTATCGGGAGCCGCAAGGTAGCGGCATCCCACTGGCCCCTTGACCGCCAGCCGGCCGATCTCGCCGCGCGGCACCTCATCGCCTTGGGCCGACACAACGCGCGCCTCATAGCCATCAACCGGGCGCCCGGTGCAGGCCGGGTGGCTGTCGCCGAAGCGGTTGGTTATGAAGATGTGCAGCATCTCGGTAGCACCTATGCCGTCGAGCATCGGCTTGCCAGTCCTCGCGATCCATTCGTCATAGACCGGCGCCGGCAGTGTCTCGCCCGCCGAGACGGCGGCGCGCAAGCTTGAGAGATCGGCGCCCTCCTCCATGGCCCGCAGCATGCGCCGGTAGGCGGTGGGTGCGGTGAAACAGACGGTGGCCTTGTGGCGCTGGATGATCTCGATCAGATTTTCGGGCGAAGCGGTTTCGAGCAAGGCGGCGGCGGCCCCGAAGCGCAAGGGAAATACCGCCAATCCGCCGAGGCCGAAGGTGAAGGCCAACGGCGGCGAGCCGACAAACACGTCCTTCGGCGTCACCTCCAGGATTTCGCGCGCATAGCCATCGGCGATGATCAGGATGTCGCGGTGAAAATGCATCGTCGCCTTGGGCTCGCCCGTGGTGCCCGACGTGAAGCCAAGCAGCGCCACGTCATCGCGGCCGGTGCGCACCGCCTCGAAGCGCACCGGCTTCGAGAGTGCTGCGCGATCGAGCTCGGCGTCGTGATTGGCCGTGCCGTCAAAGACGGCGATGCAGGTCAGAAACCGGCTTTGCTTGCAGCAAGAGACGAGGTCTTCCATCAACCGCGTGTCGCACAGCGCGTGGGTGATCTCTGCTTTGTCGGCGATCTTGGCAAGTTCGCCGGCCCGTAGCATCGGCATGGTGTTGACCACCACCGCACCCGCCTTGGTGGCGGCCAGCCAGCAGGCAACCATGGCCGGATTGTTGGCCGAGCGGATCAGCACGCGGTTTCCCGGCCTGACGCCATAATCGCTGACCAATGCGTGGGCGATGCGGTTCGACCAGTCGGTCAGTTCCTTGTAAGTGCGGCTGCGGCCCATGCCGATCAGCGCCACGCGGTCGCCGAATCCTTTCTCCACCATCTTGTCGGTCAGTTCAACAGCGGCGTTCAGCCATTCCGGATAGACGAAGTGGCCGAGATTGATTTCGGGCCACAAATCGAAGGGCGGAAGATTGTCGCGCGAGAAATGATCGCTATGTCCGCTCGGTCCCAGTTGCATGGCGTCTTGTCCTCTTCAGTCCGGCAGCACCGCTGTCGCCTCGATCTCCAGCTTGGCGCGATCCTCGACCAATGCCACCACTTGCACCAGCGCCATCGCCGGATAATGCTTGCCGATGGTGTCGCGGTAGGCGCGGCCAAGCTCGCGCAGCGAGGCGAGATATTCACGCTTGTCGGTCACATACCAGGTGAGCCGCACCAGATGTTCGGGACGGGCACCCGCTTGGCCAAGAACCTCGACGATCGACGACAGCACTTGGCGTGCTTGCCCGGCGAAATCATCGGTCTCGAATTCCTGCGCGGCGTTCCAGCCGACGATGCCGCCGGTGAAGATCAGTTTCCCCCGCGCCGCGATACCGTTCGAATAACCAACCGCCGGCTTCCAATGTTTGGGGTGCAGAAACTGGTGCGGACTTTCGGTCATATCGACTCCACTAACTTAGCACGCTGCGGGCGATGACGATCCGCTGCACATCCGAGGCACCTTCGTAAATGCGCAACGCCCGGACTTCGCGGTAGAGGCGTTCGACAACGCTGCCGTGGCGCACGCCCTCGCCACCGTGCAATTGCACCGCCATGTCGATCACCCGCTGGGCCGATTCCGTGGCATTGAGTTTTGCCATGGCCGCCTCGCGCGTGACACGCGGTGCGCCCATGTCCTTGGTCCAGGTGGCGCGATAGACCAGGAGTGCTGCGGCATCGATCTCCACCGCCATGTCGGCCAAGTGGCCTTGCACCATCTGCAATTCCGACAGCGGCTGACCCTGGATGCGCCGCGCCTTGACGCGCGCCAGGGATTCATCGAAGGCCCGCCGCGCGAAGCCCAGTGCGGCGGCTCCAACCGTCGCGCGGAAGATATCGAGCACCGACATGGCGATCTTGAAACCATCGCCCGCCTTGCCGATCAGTGCCTCGCCGGGCAGATGCACATCGTTGAGCGTCAGTCTGGCCAGCGGATGGGGCGCTATGGTTTCCAGCCGTTCGGCGATGACCAGACCCGGTGTATCGGCGGGCAGGAGAAATGCCGACAGGCCCTTGGCGCCCGGCGCTTCGCCAGTGCGGGCAAAGAGAATGTAAACGCCGGCGATGCCGCCATTGGAGATCCAGGTCTTCTCGCCGTTGATGAGCCAGCCACCTTGAGTGCGCGTCGCAGTGGTGGAGGTCGCCGCGACATCCGAACCTGCCAATGGTTCAGTCAACGCAAAGGCCGGGATCGCCGTGCCGGTGCGTGTGCGCTCCAGCCAGAGCCGTTGAGCAGGACTCCCGAACAGCGTCACCGGACCCATGCCGAGGCCCTGCATGGCAAACGCGAAATCGGCCAGACCATCGTGACGCGCCAGCGTCTCACGGATGAGGCACAAGGTGCGCACATCAAGTGTCTCACCCTCATCGGCACCGCTGTGCTTGAGCCAGCCATCGCGCCCGAGCTGCGCCACCAGAGCGCGGCAGGCCGCATCGACATCAGCGTGGTCCACCGGTAAATTAAGGTCGCACCACGATTCGAGTGACGCCGCGAGATCGCGGTGCCGCGGCTCGAAGAACGGCCAGTTCAGGAATGTTCGGTCAGCCATGGCATCATCCGTCTCAATAGTCCAACTCCCTCAGTCACCGGCGAAGACCGGCTTCTGCTTGGCGGCGAAGGCCTTGTAGGCGCGTTCGAAATCCTTGGTCCGCATGCAGATCGCCTGCGCCTGGGCTTCCGCCTCGATGGCCTGTTCCAGCCCCATGCTCCACTCGTGATGGAGCTGCGTCTTGGTGATGCTGTGCGCAAACGTAGGCCCGCTTGCCAAGCTCCGCGCCAGCGCCTGGGCTTCGGCTTCAAGTGCCTCTGGCGCATGCAATGTATTCCAGAAACCCCAGGCAAGGCCTTCCTCGGCCGTCATCACGCGGCCGGTGTAGAGAAGTTCGGCGGCGCGGCCCTGCCCGATGATGCGCGGCAGCATGGCACATGCTCCCATATCACAGCCGGCCAGGCCGACGCGTGTAAACAGGAAGGCGCACTTCGCCTGTGGCGTGGCAATCCGCAAGTCCGATGCCATCGCCAGAATGGCGCCGGCTCCCACCGCCACGCCATCGACCGCCGCGATGATCGGCTTGCCGCAGGCGACCATCGCCTTGATCAGATCGCCGGTGAGGCGCGTGAAGGCGAGAAGATCCTTCATCGGTAAGCCCACCAGCGCACCGATGATGTCGTGCACGTCGCCGCCCGAACAGAAATTGCCGCCGTTCGAACCGAACACCACGACGCCGACATCGCTCGCAGTCGTCAGTGCGCGGAAGGTATCGCGAAGCTCCGAATAACTTTCGAAGGTCAGCGGGTTCTTGCGCTCCGGGCGGTTGAGGCGGATGGTCGCGACTTTGGCCTCGACCTGCCACAGGAAATGTTTGGGGGTTAGCCCCGCCAGTTCGGTCATTTCGCACCTCGCATGCGTTTGAGAATGTCGGTCAATTGATCGAGATCGCTCTCGGAGAGATTGTCGAGAAGGCCGCTCACTTCAGCTTCATGTTCGGCGGCCAGTCCCTCGAACCACGCGGCGCCCTTGGGTGTTAGCGCCACGATGACCGTGCGGCGGTCGGTTTCGGATGCGGTGCGGCGCACCAGCCCGTCCCGCTCGAGGCCATCGACAACCGTCGTCGAATTGCCGTTGGACACCAGCAGCAGGCGCGACAGTTCCGACATCATCACGCCGTCACGCCTGCGATAGAGCGCCGCCAGGACATCGAAGCGCGGCAGCGTCGTCTTGTGACGGACGCGCAGGAAATCGCGCAAGCGGCTTTCGGCAAAGCGCGTGACGCCGAGCAGCCTGATCCAGGCTTTAAGGCGGCGCTTCGACAGGGGATCGCTCAAACTTCGCCTCCCGAAATGGCGATCGCCTGACCATTGACACCTTCGGAGCCAGGACCGCACAGCCAAAGTGCTGTGGCGGTTACTTCATCCGGATGTATGAGGCGCTTCTGCGGATTGAAGGCTTCCAGCGCGGCCCGCGCCTCCTGTTCGCCGCGCCCGGTTTTTTCCACGATGGTGCGGATCGATTGCGCCGTCATTTCGGTGTCGAGGAAACCTGGGCAGATGGCATTGACGGTCACAGATGTCCGCGCAACTTCCAACGCCAGAGAGCGGGTCAGCCCCACGACGCCGTGCTTGGCCGCCGCATAGGGTGCCACCTGCGCATAGCCCTTGAGGCCCGCTGTCGAGGCCACGGCAATTAACCGTCCCCAACCTTGCATCTGGCGCAATCCCTCGCGGAACGTCAGGAACACACCTGTCAGGTTGACGGCCAGCATGGTGTTCCACTGGGCAAGCGTGGTCTTGGTGAACGCCGCCGAATCAGACTGACCGGCATTGGCAATCACCATGTCGATGGCGCCCGACTGGCGATAGAGGTCGATGACCGACTGCTCATCGCAGACATCGCAGGCGATGGCGCGGATTGCCGTGTGCATAGCCGCCGTAAGTTCAAGCGCCTCGATCCTCCGTCCACAGATGATGACGCCGGCGCCCGCCGCCGCAAAGCCCAATGCCAGGCTGGCACCCGCCCCCGAACCGCCCCCCGTCACCAGAACCTGTTTGCCCGCCATGCTCATGCCCGGATGGCCTCAAGCGTCTTCGCCTGCAAACGCCGCGCCTGATCGCGGCCGGCCTCATAGGGGCGTGGCCATTTTGTTTCGGCGTCTTCGAAAGCAATGGCGGCATGCAGAGTCCAGTAGGGATCTGCGAGATGCGGCCTCGCCAGGCAGACGAGATCGGCGCGGCCGGCAAGCAGAATGGAGTTCACCTGGTCGGCCTCGGTGATGTTGCCCACCGCCATGGTGGCAAGCTTCGCCTCGTTGCGGATGCGGTCGCTGAACGGCGTCTGGAACATGCGGCCATAGATGGGCTGCGCATCGGTTGAGGTTTGCCCGGCCGAGACATCGATGATATCGGCGCCGGCGCCGGCGAACAGCCGCGCAATCTCCACTGCTTCATCGGGCGTCACGCCATCGCTTCCCACCCAGTCAGTGGCCGAAATGCGCACCGACAGCGGCTTTCGCGGTCCCCAGGCCTGGCGCATGGCGGTGAGCACCTCGAGCGGATAGCGCATGCGGTTCTCGAGACTGCCACCATACTCATCACCGCGCACGTTGGATTTGGGCGAGATGAAACTTGAGATCAAGTAACCGTGCGCGGCATGCAGCTCAATCATGTCGTAGCCACAGCGCTTGGCCATCTGCGTGGCACTGACGAATTCCGCCGTGACCAGGTCCATGCCGGTCCGCGTCATCTCCTGTGGAACGGCGTTGCGCGGCGACCATGGTAGAGGCGATGGCCCGATGATCGGCCAGTTGCCGCTGGCCAATGGCTGATCGGCATCTTCCCAGCCCACTTGAGTGGAAGCCTTGCGCCCGGCGTGGCCGATCTGACAACAGATCTTCGCCATTGTTTCGGCGTGGACAAAATCCACAAGCCGCTTCCAGGCCGCTTCATGCGCGGGCGCATAGAGGCCGGGGCAGCCGGGCGTGATGCGGCCTTGCGCCGAAACACACGTCATTTCGGTATAGACGAGGCCAGCACCGCCCTTGGCGCGCTCGGCGTAATGCACGAAATGCCAATCTGTGGGGCAGCCATCGACCGCCTTGTACTGAGCCATCGGCGAGACCACCACGCGGTTGTTAAGCAGCATGTCACGCAAACGGAAGGGCGCGAACATTGGTGCCCGGCCCGCGTTGCCATCCGCCTGGGTTTGGAACCAGTCTTCCGCGCCACCGAGCCACTGGCGGTCGCGCAGCCGCAAGTTTTCATGCGAGATGCGCTGGCTGCGGGTCAAGAGCGAATAGGCGAACTGCGGCGGCGGCAAGTCGAGATAGCGCTCCACACGCTCGAACCATTCGAGGCTGTTGCGGGCCGCCGACTGCAGCCGCAAGACCTCGACACGGCGTTCGTCCTGATAACGCCGGAAAGCCTGTTCGAGAGTCGGTTCGGAGTGCAGGTATTCGGCAAGTGCGATGGCGCTGTCGAAGGCGAGGCGCGAGCCCGAGCCGATCGAGAAATGCGCGGTCGCCGCCGCATCGCCCATCAGCACCACATTCTCGTGATACCAGGTGGCGCAGATGACGCGCGGAAAATTCATCCACACCGCCGAGCCGCGCAAATGCGTGGCATTGGACAACAGCGCATGGCCGCCGAGATGGCTGGCGAAGATGCGGCGGCAGGTCTCGACGGTGTCTTCCTTCGACATGTCCTTGAAGCCCCAGCGGCCCCAGGTCTCCTCGCTGCATTCGACGATGAAGGTGGCGGTCGAGTGATCGAACTGATAGGCATGCGCCCACACCCAGCCATGCGGGGTCTTCTCGAAAATGAAAGTGAAGGCGTCGTCGAACTTCTGCTGCGTGCCGAGCCACACGAACTTGCACAGCCGCGTGTCGATCTCGGGTTTGAGGACCTCGGCATATTCCTTGCGCACGAGGGAATTGATGCCATCACTCGCCACCACCAGATCATAGTCGCGGCGATAGTCCTCAGCGGAACGGAACTCCGACTCGAAGCGCAACTCGACACCGAGCTCGCGGGCTCGCGTCTGCAGGATGACCAGCATCTGCTTGCGGCCGATGCCGGCAAAACCATGACCGCCCGACACGGTGCGGACACCATTGTGGACGACGGCGATATCGTCCCAATAGGCGAAGTGATCGCGGATAGTTGCGGTCGATTTCGGATCGTTCTTCTGCATCCGGCTGAGTGCTTCGTCGGAGAGCACGACGCCCCAGCCAAAAGTATCATTGGCGCGGTTGCGCTCCAGCACGGTGATCTGGTGCGAGGGGTCGCGCAGCTTCATCGAGATGGCGAAGTAGAGGCCCGCGGGGCCGCCGCCAAGACAGACAATCTTCATGAGCCCTTATCCTTGATCGGCAATGCCAGACGCGACTCTTGGCGTAGAGTTTGGCATCGGCACGCATATACTTCAAGCTTAAAAATTTCAAGCTTGAAATTTCTGCGGAACGAGGCGAAGATGCCTCATGGACCTGATTGTCGATCATCATGAAGGCTGGACCGGCCTGACCTTGAACCGGCCGGAGGTGTGCAACGCCCTGAACACGGCATTGTTGGGCCGGCTGGCGGCAACACTCGAAGAGCTTGCCGCGATCAAGGCATGCCGGGCCGTGGTGCTGTCGGGAGCCGGCGGCAATTTCGCGGCGGGTGCCGACATCGGCGAAATGGAGCACAAGACGTCAGCTGATGGCCGGAACGACCCGCGCAAGGCGCATTGGGCCGCCATCAGGGCCTTCCCCAAGCCGCTGATCGCCGCGGTTGATGGCTTCGCGCTGGGCGGCGGGTTCGAGCTTGCCCTGATGGCCGATTGCCTGGTGCTGGGCGCCACCGCCAAGATAGGACTTCTCGAAACCAACCTTGGGCTCATTCCGGGAGCGGGTGGTGGCCAGCGGCTGATGGGCTTGATCGGCCGGGCCCGCGCCATGCGCATGGTATTGACGGGCGAGATCATCGACGCCAGGACAGCCCATGACTGGGGCATCGCCGCGTGGCTGGCGGAAGGCGGCGCATTGCCGGTGGCTGAGGCGCTGGCTGCAAAGCTTGCGGGCCGCGCGCCACTGGCACTGGCGGCGGCAAAGAAGGTTTTGTTCGAGGGCGAAGACAGCGGGTTGAAGCTTGCCGAGGAACGCCAGGGCTTCGAGGCGTTGCTCGACAGTGCCGACAAGATCGAAGGCATCCGCGCTTTCCGCGAAAAGCGCAAACCCGAATTCCGGGACGAATGACATGATCATCGGGGTTGTCGGACTTGGCACCATGGGTCTCGGCATCGCCCAGGTCTATGCGCAGGCGGGTTTTGATGTGCTGGCAACCGATGCGCTTGAAACATCGCGCGCCGCGGCGATGGCGCGCATGGCAGCTGCCCTTGAGCCCCGTGTCACCAAGGGTGCCATGAGCGAATCAGCACGCGACGCAACGCTGCGGCGCTTGACTGTCGTCGACGATCATCGCGCCATGGCCGGCGCCGGACTGGCGATCGAGGCCATTGCCGAACAACTTGGTCCCAAGCGGGCGTTGTTCGCATCGCTTGAAAATGTGCTGGCCGCCGATGCGGTGCTGGCTACCAATACATCATCGCTTTCGGTGGCGGCGATCGCCGCGGCACTGCAACATCCATCACGGCTCATTGGCCTGCATTTCTTTAACCCGGCGCCGGTGATGAAATTGGTCGAACTGATCGGCCATGCTGGAACATCAAGCAATGCGCTCGACAGCGCTCGCAGCGCAACCGAGGCGGCGGGCAAGACCGTCATCGCCTGTCCCGACCGTCCGGGCTTCATCGTCAACCGCTGTGCCAGACCGTTCTATGGCGAGGCCCTGGCGATGCGCGAGGAAGGTCGTGCACCCTCTGATATCGATGCCGCAATGTTGGCCGCGGGCTATCGCATTGGTCCCTTCGCGCTGATCGACCTGATCGGTGCCGACATCAACCTCGCCGCCACCGAAGGACTAAGCAGTGCCATGGGCGGGCATCCGCGCTATCATGTTTTTGATGACCTGCGCGCCCAGGTGGCTGCAGGTGCGCTTGGCCGCAAGACCGGGCGAGGGTTCATCTACCCCGGTGAACCGGGTGCTCCGCCCGTTGATGCCGCTGGGATTGCTCTGCGCATCGAGGCCACGCTGGTGAATGAAGCCTGCTTTCTCTTGGCCGAAGGTGGTGTAAGCCGCGATGGCATCGACACGGCCATGAAGCTCGGCCTCAATTTTCCGCGTGGGCCCTTCGAAACGCTGCAACGCCATGGGCCCCAGACAATCCGCGCCACGCTGACGGCATTGAAAACGGCAGCGCCGCCACACCTCAATGGGCGTTATCAGCCGGCGCCGGAACTCTTGCGGGCCTGACCGCGTCTCAGGCGAAGCTGCGGATCGTCGCGATGGTACCGTCGAGCGCCTTGCCCTCTTCGTCTTTCAGCGCCGCTTCGCGCAAGCGGCGGGCCCAGTCGGCTGAATTCTCGTGGGCTGCAATGGACACGATAGCCGTCAGTACACGGTCGAATTTCGAGAGGCCCCGCGCATGCGTATCGGAATAGCCCTTGACCAGGCGGCGGCAGCGGATCACTTCCACGGCAAGATCATAGTTGGTGGCGCGATAGGAAAGCGCGGTGGTGAGCCAGCGTTCCAGATGCGCCTGTTCATGGGCATGCCGCAGCGTGCGGCGCCGCCAGCCCTTCATGCCGCCCAGCGCGTAAAGTGTCACGAAGGCGATGAGCGAATCGCTGCGCAGCCGACGGCCCTTGTTGAACCAGCGGTCAAGCCGCGCCATCCAGACGGGGCTTGCTTCGATGCGGGCGCCCAGGCCCTTTGGGAAAAGCCCGGCGATTTCTTCGGCGCGCGGATGCATGAATTCGGTGAGCCGCAACAGCCTCTCGCCTTTGACATCCATTTCCTGCCGGATGCGCGTGAAGCGCTGGCCCCGTGTTTTCAGATCGGCAACTCTGATGACGTCGTCATAAGCCATGGCATTGGCGATGTACTTCGCCGCCTCGCGCGTCAACACGCAGCCATGCGTTGCATCGTCTTGGCCGAGCAGAATTTCGACGCGGGCCAGATACTCCGCGCCATAGGCGAGGTCCTGGAAGTCCACAACCTTGCGCAATCCTGGCAACGCGTGTTCGGCGACGGCGGCCGGTCACGCGGCGGCGCGCGCCGTCAGCCTCTCCCACGCCGTCATCAACCGGGCGGGACCAGTGGCGCTTGTTGCTGTTGCTTGAGATTTCAGCGCCATTTCTTCCGTATACGGACTCTTCGCCGCAGCAAAGCCGGCGGCAAAGGCCGTGAGCGAACCTGCGATACCCTTGCCGCCTGCCTTGATCGCTGACTCAAATGCCTCGCGCCGAAACGGCAAAGTGTCCGACGCCGCCAGCGCACCCAACAAAGAGGCGGAAATGACCGAGCCATTCCGCGCTGCCAAGGCCTCGAAATCCGCCGCAATGAATTGCCGCGCCGCGATGCCGGCTGCCGCCATCACCTCCTGCGATGACGCGATGCCGTCGCCCGGCACCATCTTTTCCGACACGGCGAGTGCCCGGTGCGTGGAGGCGATCAGCACTGTGCGGTCCGGTGTCACGAAACCGCGGATGATGGCGCGGCCCGCTTCCATCAACTCGGCGGCGATCATGATATCGACATCGCCTGCCGCAGGCATCAGCGAGAACACCGGCGTTCCAGAAGCGGCTGGCGCCATTTCGATGTAATAGACCGTGGCCCCGGTGCGCTGCGACACGCCGGCAACCGAGGTCGCCTGCGCCGCGTAACCATTGGCGCGCGCCACATCCTCGATCCACCGCGTCAACACCCCGCCGCCCTGCCCGCCGACCGCCAAAATGGCGAGCTTGATGATGCCGGCGTTCACATTGCCTCACTGAAGGACACCCGCCGCGCCGCGCGGCGCGATTGCAGCCAGGTGATGACGCGCTGGCGGAACTGGGCGATGCGGCTTTCCCATTGCGATGGGTTATGCACCACGTCGGCGCGGTAAAAGGATGGACAAAGCACCGCCGCATCCGCCACTTCGCCGCAATTGCCGCAACCGACGCAGGATTGATCGATTGATGCCACCGGATCGTCGCGCAATGGATCGTCAAGCTTCTTGAGCGACAGCGACGGGCAGCCCGACAGCCGGATGCAGGCATGATCGCCTGTGCAGATATCCTCATCGACACCGAAGCGCGGCGTCTCGACCCTGCGGCCCTCTTTGATCGCCTTCTGCGCCAGGGGCTTCTCGCGGCGCTGGCGGTTCAGCATGCATTCCGACGAAGCGACGATGACCTTCGGCCCCGGCGCATCCGTCGTCAGCGCTTCGAGCAGCACATCGCGCATGCGGCCGACATCATAGGTGCGGTCGACCTCGCGCACCCAATTGATGCCAACCCCGTTCAGCGCTTTGGCGATCGGATGCCTGGTTGACTTCGTGGCATTGCCGGCGCGGCTCGACATGATGTCCTGGCCCCCCGTGGCGGCGGAGTAGAAATTGTCGACGATGACCGCCACAGAATCGGACTTGTTGAAGGCCATGTTGGTGAACGACGACGACAAGCCATTGTGCCAGAAACCGCCATCGCCGATGATCGACAGGGCCCGGCGCTCGCCACCGCCATCGAAGGCCGCATTGGCGGCTGGCCCCAGCCCATAGCCCATGGTGGCGCCGCCGATCTCGAAAGGTGGCAAGGCACCAAAAAGATGACAGCCGATATCGGCGCTGATCTGCAGCTTGCCGGTTTGCTTTTGCACCAGTTTCATCGCCGCGAAGATCGGCCGTTCCGGACACCCCGTGCAGAAACCCGGCGGGCGGATCGGCACCGTCTTGCTCAAGTCCGGCAGGCTCGGCCGTTCGGCATTGGGAGCGCGGACGACCGATGGCAGCAGGCCCGGTGCTGCCTGTTTCAGAAACGCAGTGAGGCTGTCGAGCAAGACCTGGCCGGTGTATTCGCCAGCCATCGGAAAAATATCCTTGCCGTGCAGCCGGACCTGCGAGTGCGCGCGGTAAAGGAAGGTCGAGAGTTGCTGCTCGATGAATTCCGGCTGTCCTTCCTCGATGATAGGAGACTTTCCTTGCCCGCGCAGAAGTCGAGAAATTCGGTGGCGACCAGCGGATAGGTGACGTTCAGAACATAAAGCGGCACGTCGCTGTTGCCATGGAGATCGGCAAGGCCAAGTCGCTGCAACGCGCGGATGACGCCGTTGTACATGCCGCCCTGGACGACGATGCCAATGGGCGCCAGTGCAGGTCCGAAAATTTCGTTCAACCTCCGTTCACGGATGAATTTTTCGGCGGCGGGCCAGCGGTTCTTCACCTTATCCTGCTCATGCGCATAAGACATCGGCGGCAGCACGACGCGCGAAAAATCCGAGCGCGGATCGGACAACGCGTCGCGCACCGTCAGTGCCGGGCGGCGATTATCCCTGGTTTCGAACGTGCCGGTGACATGGCACGAGCGAATGCGCACCATGAGCATCACCGGCGTGTTCGAGGCTTCCGACAATTCGAAACCATCGCCCACCGCCTTGACGATCGAGGCCAAGTTGGGGCGTGGATCGAGCAGCCAGAACTGCGACTTCATGGCAAACGCATGGGTGCGCTCCTGCATAATCGAGGAGCCCTCGCCATAATCCTCGCCGACGATCACCAGCGCTCCGCCATTGACGCCGGACGAAGCCAGATTGGCCAGCGCGTCAGAGGCGACATTGACGCCGGCCGAGCCCTTGAAGGTGACGGCACCGCGGATCGGATAATGCACCGAGGCCGCCAGCATGGCTGCCGCCGCGGCCTCGTTGGCATTGGATTCGAAGCGCACGCCCAGTTCGGCCAGCAGGTCTTCGGCATCAGCCAGCACATCCATCAGATGCGAGATCGGTGCTCCCTGGTAACCACCGACATATCCAACACCATTCTCGAGCAGCGCCTTGGTAATCGCCAGGATGCCTTCGCCAGTGAAGGTCTGGCCTTGACCCAAACGCAGATCTTCAACTTCCGCCTTGAAAGATCTCTCGGCCATGTCTCAGTTCCTTTTCGTCCGCCGCGGCCTGATCAGTCAGAACTCGTGTTTGCGAATATTGCCGAGCACCTTCTGCAAGGTGCCGGTGAAGGCATGGCGCTCGTCGTCCGCAATGCCGCGAAACATCCGCGCGTAGCTGTCCGCCATGCGGGGCCACAGCGTCTCGAAAGTCACCCGGCCCTGCTCGGTCAGAAAAACCCTGGTGGCGCGGCTGTCATCGGGATCGTTCTCTCGGCGGATCAGGCCTTCGGCTGAAAGTTGGTCCAATGCCCGCGACAAAGTTGACTGTTCGACGACGGTATAGATAGCTAGTTCGCGGATCAGCAGTCCATCGATCACCGAGAGCACCGCTAGCGTGCGCATCTTCGGCGTCGAGAGGCCAAGCTCCGCCATCTCGGCGCGGAGCGAGGCGTTGTACAGACCCATGATGCGGTTCATCAGATAGGGCGCGTAATTCGCCAAGCCGATTTCGCCAAGCCTCAGGCTGGTGGTGATTGGTTTGTCAGCGGGCGACCGGTCCATCATGCGCCGAGCCTTTTGGCGGCGAGGAAGCCTGAGCCGCCGCCGAGACCGGGGCCGGGATGCGTCGAGGCGCCGATGTGTATGAGCCCGCGCAGCTTTGTGACGCCGTTGGTCGAATGCGCGAAGGGCCGCCAGATGAAGAACTGGTCGATGCTGCATTGCCCGCCATAGGGATCGCCACCCACCAGATTGATGTTCATGGCTTCGAGATCGGCCGGCGAAAAGGCCCGGCGCTTGAGCTTGATCTTGTCGAAGTTTTTGATGTGCCGCCTGAGGATGGCTTCGAGCCGGTCGGCAAAGGCCTCGCGCGTTGTCTCGGACCACGTGCCATCGGTTGCGATCTCGCCCGCCGCATCGCCTTTCACCACGCGCGGCGCATCGGGAATCTGCAGCCACAGGATCGCCTTGCCAGCGGGACAGCGCGTCGGATCGAGCCGCTGCGGCTGGCCCACGCAGATCGTCGGCGTGACCGGCAACATGCCGCGCTCGGCTTCATTGGCGGATTTCGAAACGGCATCAAGGCCGTCGGTCAAATGAATCAGCGCCACGTCGTCAAGGCCGGAGCTCAGCCACTCGGGCGGACGGTCCAGCGCATAGTGCAGTTGGAAATTGCCCCGACCATGACGGAAGGCAGCGGTGGCCGCGCGGTCCTCCGGCAGGTTCGCATCGCGCAGCAGGCGGCTATGCAATTGCCCGGGCGCTACCGACGCCAGAACCGATGCGCAGGTGATCTCCTCGCCGTTTGCAAGCTTGACGCCGGAGACTTTGCCATCCTTGACGAGAATGCGCTCGGCATCGGCATTGCAACGGATGGTGCCGCCCTTTTCTTCGATCAGTGTACGGAAGGCTTGCACCGCGCGGCCCGCTCCACCCTTCGCGATCGGCGCACCCGCGGCCTCGAGCGCGAAGGCGATGACCTTGCCCATCTGACCGGAATAAGCACTCTCGGGCGTCAAGCCGCAATGCAGCACCCATGGCGCGAAGAGCGCTTGCACCAGCGGACTCTGATAATGGCTTTCAAGCCAGCCGCGCGCCGGCGTAAGCGCTGTACCAAACCACGCCATCAAACCGCGCAAGCCCCGCTTGCGCGCTTGACCGAACAGCAGCTTGGCGGTTGGCCAGCTCCATAGCGGACCACCCAAAAGTGCAAACAGAAACGGCGCATCCGCCGCGATGCCGCCCGCATCCGCTGCATGGCGGTCGCCATCGCCCGCCGCCAGCGCATTGAAGGCGGCGACGTTTTTCGCCCGGTCCATGCTGAGCACCAGCGAAGACCCATCCGGCCGCAGCACGGCGGTCGGATGCGGCGATTGGCAATATTCGAAACCGTGACGGGAAAGATGGGGGCCAAGGGCGGCTCCCGCCGGTCCCGTCATGAACAGCACGAAAGTCGCAGCCATCACATCGTGTTGAAAGCCCGGAAGCGTGATCTCCTCGGTGCGAAGACATCCGCCGGAATGCGCAGCGCGCTCCAGCACCAGCACGCGATCGCCCTTCAGCGCCAGCATCGCGGCGGCGACCAGCGCGTTGATGCCGGACCCTATGATGACGTGATCGGGCCGCATGGCCTTTAGCCCTTCGGCACGAGGGCCAATGCGCGGATCGGCGAGCCGGTGCCGTTCTTGATCTTGAGGGGAGCGGCAATCAGGATCGCCCCCTTGGGCGGCAGCTTGTCGAGATTGGCGAGCGAGGCGAGGCCGAAGCAATTGTTCTTGTGCAGCAGGTTATGCGCCGGGAACGGCGGGTTCATGCCGCCAGCTTGGCCCGCGTCAGTGCCGATGCACTGGCTGCCCCAGCCGGCGATCTTCTTCTCCAGCAGATAGGCGATGACTTCGGCGGTTGGCCCCGGCGTATGCGGTCCCGTCGCATCGGCATTGAGGAACAGCGCCTCGTCATGGGCGCGCTTGTCCCAATCGGAGCGCAGCACCACCCATTCGCCGGCCTTGATCGCGCCGTGCTTTTGCTCCCACGCCTTCACGTGGTCGATGGTGAGAAGGAAATCCGGATTGGCGGCGCACTCCTTCGAGAAGTCGAGAACATTGACCGGTGCCACCAGCCGGTTGACATCGAGCGTGTCGGTGAAGCCATCGGCATAATCCTTGCCGGTGATCCAGTGATGCGGCGCATCAAAATGCGTGCCGCTGTGCTCGCCGAGCTTCAGCCAGTTCCAGGCCCAGAAGGGACCCGCCTTGTCATATTCGCTGATGCGGTGGATCTCGACCTTCGGCGTATCAACAGCGAAATCCGGTGGCAGTTTGAGGATCGGCGTGTCGGGCCCAAGCGTTCCCGAACAATCCACCACTTCGATCCCGCCCGAGGCGAGCATTCCGGCCAGCGTTTCAAGGTGCTTTGCAGAGCTCATGTCTCAATCTCCCTGTTAGGAGCATTGATGCTAGACAAATTAAAATGCATTTGCAAATATCCTTCTTCTGGGAGAGCGGGGAAACACGTGCCGCAGGAGTTCGATGCAGTTCTGATCGGGGCGGGTCACAACACATTGGCCGCAAGCCTGCATCTCGCGGCGCGCGGCTGGCGGGTCGGCGTCTTCGAACAGGCGCCGGTGGCGGGCGGCGCGGTGAAGACCGGTGAGTACACCCTTCCCGGTTTCCGCCACGACTGGGCGGCGATGAACCTGTCGCTGTTTGCCGGAAGTGCTTTTTTCAAGGCCTATGGGCAGGAACTTGGCCAGCACGGTTGCGCCTTCGTGCCCGTCGGCCGGCCCTTCGCCTCATCCTTTCCGGATGGCACCTGGGCCGGGGTTTCCACCAAACTGGAAGAGACGGTTGAACAACTCCGCAGCCTTTCGCCGGCCGATGCCGCGGCCTGGGAGCGCCTCGTTTCGGGCTTTGCCGCCGAAGCGCCGCACCTCTTCGGACTCCTCGGGACTCCCATGAAAATGCGTGCAATTGCATATTTCATGTTCAAAACATTGCGCGCCAAGGGGCTCGGCGGCACGCTCGACATGGGACGGTTCCTGCTGTCATCGCCGCGCCAATGGTTGGAACAGACCTTCACCCACCCGCATGTCCGCGCCCTGTTGGGTGCCTGGGGCATGCATCTCGATTTCGCTCCCGACATCGCCGGCGGCGCGCTGTTTCCCTATCTTGAGGGGATGGCGGGCCAGGCCTTCGGCATGGTCATCGGCAAGGGTGGGGCTGATAACATCGTCAAAGCCATGACCGCCTCCATCACGGCGCGCGGCGGTACGGTCGAATGCAACGCCACGGTCACCCGCATCATCCATGATGGCGGCAGGGCCAGTGGCATCGAACTGGCGGACGGCCGCGTCATCACGGCCCGCAAGGCGGTAATTGCCGGTGTGGCACCGAAGGCCCTGCCACGGTTGACAGGTGGCATCAATCAGGCCTTCGATACGGCGATGACCAGTTTCGTCCACGCCCCCGGAACGATGATGATCCACCAGTCAGATGAAGATTCGTGATCGGTGTCGCGCCATCGGCATGGCCGCGAGCCGGACGG
>JANPCS010000279.1:0-2512 GCA_031431065.1 Hyphomicrobiales bacterium
CCAAGCCGGTTCAGCTCGGCCATGCCGCCCGTGCCGATGGCGCGTGGCGCATCTACGCCTTTGCCGACGCGAGCGGCGAGCGACTGCGCCAGCTGGCGGACTTCCTCGCCGAGTCGCCGACATCGCCGATTCGCCGCTTCACCCCGAAGGGCGCTGACAGCGACAGCGTCATCGATTTGCGCGCGATTTTCCAGCAGGGCCATCGCGATCTCAAGGTCGAAGAGTTGCCGACGCTGCTGCTGCCACGAAAAGGGAGCTTCGGGATCATCGACTACGAGAAGGTCTACTGCCCGGACCTCAGAGGAGGCCCGGACGTCTTTGTGGCGCGTGGCATCGACCGCGCGAAGGGCGCGATGGTCATCGTCCGTCCTGACCAGTACGTGTCCAACGTATTGCCGCTGGACGCGCATGACGAACTCGCGGCCTTCTTCAGTCAATTCCTGCTCGATCGGCACTAGGGTCTGTTGACCAACGCCCGTGCCACCGACTCACTTTCAACCAAGGAAATCAAATGATCCCACCCCGCGTGAATGTCGACGTTGTGCGCGCCAGCATCGGTGAATATGCCGACAAGAAGCAGACCGCCGAGCAGCGCTATGCAATCTACAAGGACCTGATCGGCTTCCTGCCGCCGCGAATCGAGGCGCGTATCAACGTGACCGGCGCCTTGAGTCCGGACCTGCTGGACCTGCAGGAACAGATGCGCGTGCTGGCGATGTACCCCAAGTGCTTCGACACCAAGACTTCGCAGTTGATGCTGTTCGGCATGCTGCTGATGGACATGAACGATGCGGCGCCGCTGCACGGCATCGCTGCCCGCCGCGCCGGTGCGAGCTGGGAAGAGATGCAGGCGGTGGTGAGCCTGGCCTTCCTGTTCCGCGGTCTCTCGGCCGCGAACCGCGGCGCCGAGCTGCTGGCCAACATCGCCAAGCGCGAAAGCGAAGGCGATGCGAAAAACGCCGCCGCCGATGGGCGCTGAGGACAGCGCGGGGGCCTTGCGCGTGCCTTTCGCAGGTCGATCGCCCATTTTCAACAGGAGCAAACCATGACCGGTGTGATCGCGACAACTGTGGTGGCGCATGTGCCCACGCTCGGGCTTGCAAAGAATACACCCGCCTACCAGGAGACTCTGGTTGCGGCGGAGCGTGCCATGGGCGACGCGCTGCGCAGCGTGCTCAAGCCCGACTTGTGGGTCGTGGTCTCGACGCATTGGGTCGCCACCTTCGACTGGCTCGTCACCATGCACGCCATGCACGAAGGCGTTTGTGTGGCCGACGAGGCGCCGAATCTGATTTCGGGTGTGCCCTACAAATTCCGCGGCGACCCGGAGTTTGCAAATGCGCTGATCGAAGGTTTCGGCGAGGCCGAGATTCCGTGCGCGCGCAATGATTCATCGCATTACGAGTGGGACTACGGCACTTTCGTGCCCTTGCAGTACCTCGACCCCGATTCGGAAGTGCCTGTGGTGTGCCTGCCCTCGGTGCTGATGGCCAGCCACGAAGAATGCCTGCGCGCCGGCGCGGCGGTGCATGCCACGGCCAAGCGCTTAGGCCGGCGCGTGGTGTTCGTGACCAGTTCGGCCTTCAGCCACATCCTGGCCCGCGGGCGCCAGAACTGGCCCACGCCGGAGCGCGTGGCAGCCGACCATCGCTTCATCAACCGCTTGAAGGAGGGTGGGCTGCAGGACGCCATCGGTGGCTTCACCGAATACAGCCGCTTCGTCGGTGCCGAGATGGGCGGGCGGCCGCTGGCCACGATGCTCGGCGTGGCCCAGGCCATGGCAAAAGAAGGCAAGGCCATCGTGGGCCGCCAGTACGGCGACTACGCGCAGTCTTCAGGCAGCGGCAACGCCGTGCTGCTGATGACCGATCCGGACACGATGGCAACCATCGCCTGACAGACTGGGCGGTCTACCTTGGCACCGCGCATGGATCACGCGCGTGCTGCCGGGACGCGTGCGGACCGCGCTCGGTCAGGCGACCGCCGCGTGCCGCAGACGAACCAGATCGAGCACCGTCAACCCGCCGTACTCGAGCTTGAGCAGTCCGTCGTCTTGCAGTCGCTTGAGGGCGTGGTTGCAACGCGGACGCGATACGCCAGCCAAGTTGGCCACCTCTTCCTGGCTCAACTCGATGCGTAATTGCCCATGCGGGTGCAGCCAAGGGTGGAACAGCCCAACGAATGCGCGCGTAACCCGTCCATCGGCATCAAGCGTGCGGTCAGCACCCCAACTCTCCGTGAACCAGAACATGCGTTCGTTGAGTTGCTGGATCAGGAAGTGATTGAAGCTGAGGCGTGGGGTGGATGATCGGGGTCACCTCGATCAGCCGCCCCTTCCTTCATGGCAAACCCTCCAATATGGACCCTGTCCCACGCCCAGGTCGCCGTCGAAGTGGTCGCGACCATTGCCTTTGCACTGTCAGGTCTGATCGAAGGTGCGCGCAAGCGGCTGGATGCGGTTGGCATCTGCGTGGTCTCGGGGCTGGCGGCGTTTGGCGGCGGCACAGTGCGC
>JANPCS010000280.1:0-3299 GCA_031431065.1 Hyphomicrobiales bacterium
CAGGTGTTGCCGCCATTGGTGGAATAGGCCGACATCAGGCTGCGCGAGCCGCCATTCGACCAGCGGTCCTGCTGCCAGCCGGCGATCAGATTGTCGGAGTTTGTGGGGTTGACATCGACCCAGGGCTCGACCTCGGCATTGAGAAAGTTCTCTCCCTCCTCGCCCGAGATATCGCAATTGGCGAAGGCCGAGGGACCGGAAATGGTGACCAGCGGTTCGGCTGCGGCCACTCCACCCAAAGACAACAAAGCCGTGGCACCAAACAGCAGAGATGCAAAGCGGCCTTTTGGTTCGAATGAACGCGGCATGATGGAATTCCTTGGCGTGGTTAGGCTGGCCAGCAGCATGACGATCATGGGTTGCATCTGACACGCTGGTCAAGACTTGACGTTCTGTTGAGAACAAACTATGAACAAACATGCATTGATGATCGGTGTGGATAAGGCATCGACTGGGCGTGTGCCGGACCTCCCGATTGACTAGGGTCCGGACAAAGCAAGGGAGAGCGGTCATGGCGGGTTCGGTAAACAAGGTCATTCTGGTGGGCAATCTGGGCAAGGATCCGGAAGTCCGCCACACCCAGGACGGCAAGCCCATCGTCAACCTCAGTATCGCCACGTCCGAAAGCTGGCGCGACAAAGCGACAGGCGAGCGCAAGGAAAAGACCGAGTGGCACCGCGTGGTGATCTTCAGCGAGGGCCTGGCCAAGGTGGCCGAGCAATATCTCAAGAAGGGCTCGACCGTTTATATCGAGGGCCAGCTGCAGACGCGCAAATGGACCGACAAGGACGGCGTCGAGAAGTATTCGACCGAAGTGGTGCTGCAAGGCTTCAACAGCACGCTCACCATGATCGGCGGCAGACCGGGCGGCGGCGACAGCGCCTCGTCGTTTGGTGGTGGCGGCGGCGGCGATGAATTCGGCCAGTCGAGCCCGATGGAGCGGCCCCGCGCCGCGGCCAAGCCGCAGAGCTTCGCCCGCGACCTCGACGACGAGGTTCCATTTTAGTGCGATTCAAGTGAGCTGCTGAATCACTCATAGGCCGTTTCCACGCTTGATGCGCTGTTGAATCCAGATAAGTTCGTTACACAATTTCAACGGAATCGGACTGGGCCGATGCTCATAAAGCAGATTCGACTGGATTCATTTCTTTCCTTCGGTCCAGGTTCACCGTCGTTTGATATCGGCCCGTTGAATGTACTCATCGGACCAAATGGCTCCGGAAAGTCAAACCTCATTGAGGCCTTTGAACTGCTCAAGGTTACTCCGTCGAATTTGGCAGCGGCCGTCCGTGACGGCGGCGGCATCAGGGAGTGGATATGGAAAGGGCAGGGCGACGCGACTGAGGCCGTCATCGAGACCGTGCTTGCCGGGGCGCCGACCAATCGTGGCATCCGCTATCGGCTCAATCTTGGTTTAGTAGCTGAGCGGCTTGAGGTTATTGACGAGGCGATAGAAGATGAGCGGCCGCGCTCCAATAGCGAGCCCGATGTGTACTTCTACTATCGGTTTATGCGTGGCCGGCCGGTCATCAATGTAAAGCACAAAGCTAGCGACTTGCGGGCGAAACCCCGTCACTTGGAGCGAGATTCGCTTGCCCCCGATCAATCGGTTCTTTCGCAGAGAAAGGATCCCGATCAGTTTCCCGAGATAACATGGGTGGGAACTGAATTTTCCAAGATTCAAACATTTCGCGAGTGGAGCTTCGGCCGCTACTCCGAAATACGAAAGTCTCAACCTACAGACCTGAGAAGTGACGCCCTCGAGCCTGACATAAGAAACCTCGCTCTGGTTCTGAATCAAATTGAACATCGAGACGGCCAAGAACTCAACAGTTATTTGAAGAGGTTCTTTCCCCGGTTCGAAAGGCTTACGACGAGGGTTTCGGAAGGTACAGTTCAATTCTATTTGCATGAACCGGGGTTTCGAACGCCGATCCCACCCACACGCTTATCAGACGGGACAATCCGCTTTCTTGCGCTTCTTGCTATTCTGCTTGTGCCTGCTCCTCCGCCTCTCATTTGCATTGAAGAGCCGGAACTTGGATTACATCCCGATGCCACTCGATTGCTGGCGGAGTTGATTGTTAAAGCTTCTAAGCGAACGCAACTCATTGTGACAACCCATTCGGACGCACTGGTTTCCGAATTGTCAGATCACGTCGAGTCGGTTGTAGTATGTGATCGCGCTGGTGCAAGTACAACATTGGAGCGCCTTGACAGCGAGCGTCTGAAATTTTGGCTCGACAGATACCGACTTGGAGAAATTTGGCGGATCGGGGAAATTGGGGGCAATCCGTGAGGCGGGTGGTGCTTTATGTCGAGGGCGGAGGCGACTCGGCAGACCAGAAAGCCCAACTTCGAACAGGATTCGATGGCTTGTTCAAATCCGCAAAAGAGTTGGCGAGAACCCACAGCGTAAGCTTTAGGATTGTTTGCGCGGGAGATCGAAACTCGGCGCATGGGGCGTATTTAAACGCCAAGAAGAACACCGGCTTTGCATTGCTGTTGGTTGATTCTGAGGATGAGTTCCCGAGCGACGCCAAACCCACTGGCAAAGAACGAATTGCTTTCTTGAAGAAAAGGGACCGATGGTCGTTTTCCAAAGAGGATGCTGAGCAGGTGCATCTGATGGTGCAGTGTATGGAGACTTGGATCGTCGCGGACGCAAAAGCACTCGCAGATTTCTATGGTGCCAAGTTTGATGGGAGCCAACTTCCGAAGAGGATGAACCTGGAAGATGAACCGAAAGCGGACATTCAGAGCAAACTCCGGCTGGCGACAAGAAACTCAAGCAAGGGGGAGTACAGAAAACTGGCGCATGCCAGCAAGCTACTGGCCCAGTTGAACGCCGATTCGCTCGCTTCCAAATGTTCGCAGTTCGAAATAGTGATGAAAGCTATTAAAAAACAAATACATGAAGCATGATTCGAAATTGGCGGCGGCGATGAATTCGGCCAGTCAGGCCCGATGGAGCGCTCCCGCGCCGCGGCCAAGCCGCAGAGCTTCGCCCGCGACCTCGACGACGAGGTTCCATTCTGATTAAAATTTCTCCCGGCCCGTAGAGGCTTCGCTCATGCTCCTGTGGCAATAGTTTCGCCAGGCGGGTGCCAAACCGCTAGTGTGAAATTTGAAACGCCACAACGGGGGTCATGATGTTCAAGCGAGCGATTTGCGGCCTGGCGTTCCTGGCTGCCAGCCTCTCACCGGCAGCCGCCGACGAGCCAATGACCGCCCAGCAGATTCTTAAGCTGGCGCCCGGACCCTTCCAGGCCGTGGTCAAGGGCAAGTACAAGCTGACG
>JANPCS010000281.1:0-6999 GCA_031431065.1 Hyphomicrobiales bacterium
TATCCTGGGCGGTCTGCTGGAAGTCGGTGGCGGTCGATGACAGCATCTCGTTCATCGAGGCCATGGCGCGTTCGTGCTGATCGCGCAGCATGCGGGCGGCCTGGCTGATCTGGCCGCCGGAAGCCTGCTCCAGCTTTTCGATCTCCTGCTCGAGGTTGCGGCTGGCAAGGGTCGACTGTTCGGCGACGATGCGGCCGATTTCGCGGGCCCGCGATTCGGACGCCGAGAGCGAATCCTCGATCAAGTTCATGTAGCTGGTCATCACCGCGTCGATCTCGGTGGCGCGCTTCGCCGCATCGTTGATGAGCGAGTCGAGTGCTGTCTTGCGGTTGGAGAGGACGCGTTCCATTTCGCCGTTGAACTTGTCGAGCGAGCGTTCGACCAGCAGCGTCACGTCGTCCAGACGCTCGGAGACCCGCGAACTGGTAGTCTCGAGCTTGCCGGTCAATTGCATGGATACGGTTTCGATACGCTCGTCCATGACGCTTGCGGCGGTCGAGAGCTGATCGGCCAGGTAGGCGTTGGCGGTCTCGACGTGCTTGGAGAACTTGCGGTTTGCCTCGTCCAGTTTGCTCGCCGTGCTGGCCGAGACCTGGTCGAACTTGCCAGCCGCCTGGTCGATGCGGTCGACAAGGAGGCCTGAGTCCTGCTCCAGCCGGCCGGTGATCTGCATCGTCGTCTGGCCGAGGCCTTCCGAGAAGGCATTGCTGGCCTTGCCGAGATCGGTGATGATCTGGGTCGATGCGCTGTCGAGGATCTGGGCGAACTTCTGGCTGCTGCCTTCGAGCCTGCCCGAGAGATCGCCGGTGACACGTTCCAGCAGATGGCTGGCGACATCGAAGCGCTGGTTCAGTTCGCGCGACGTCTGGTCGAGCCTGGACAGAACGGCGTTGCCGGTCTGGTCGAGTTGGCCGGTCACCTCGCTCGATGTCTTCTCGAGGCGGTGCACCATCAGCTGATTGACCTCGTTCACCTGGCGCGTCACGCGCACCGCGGTCTCGGCGAAGCCGCTGGTCATTTCCGACGCTGTCTGGTCGATCTGCTCGGTCATCATCCGGGTGTTGGCCGAGAACAGTGCGGAGACTTCGGCCGAGGTCCGGCCAAGCTGTTCGGTCAAGGACTGGGTCTTGGTGGTGAACAGGCCCGACAGGCTGTTCCACGTCAGGTCAAGCGTCTGCGCCAGCTGATCGGAATTTTCGGAGAACAGGCGCGTGAGCTTCGTCGAAGTCTGATCCATCTGTCCGGCCAGCAGAGTTGTCTTGTGTTCGAGCTGGCTGGTGAGATCGTTGCTGGAACTGACGAACAATTCGGCGAGCTTGCCCGCCGTGTCTTCCATCTGGCTGCTAATCGTTTCGGCGCGTGTCACGAAAACATCGGTGACTTTCGATGTGGTGCCGTCAAGCCTGGTGGTCAGGAGTTCGGTGCCCCTGCCGAAGATTGTCGATATTTCGGAGGTAGCCTGGTCGATCTGGTTCCCCAAGCGTTCCGAGGTCTGGTCAAGAATTTGGCTCAGCTGCTTTGACGACTGGTCGAGTTGCAGCGTCAGGCGATCAGTGGTGACGGCGACCTTGCCGGCCGCATCGCCGGTTGCCGTGGTGATGTAGTCGGTGATGCGCTGGGCCGTCTGCTCCAGTTCGCCCCCCAAGTGCGCCGAGACCTGGTCGAGGCGGGTGTAGAGCTTGCTCGCCGTCTGTTCCAACTGGCCAGTCATCGAAGCGGTGGAACCATCGAGCTTGCTGTAGAGCTGCATCGAGGTCTCTTCCAGGCGCTTGGTGACATCGCCCGCAGAAGTGCTGAGCAGGGTTAGAAGTTCCTCGCGCGACTTGCCGATGCGGTGGACGAAACCGTCCGAGGCGCCGATCAGTTTTTCGGTGACCAGGCCGCCCGAGTTTTCGATGCGTTCGGCCAGCGCTACGCCGCTGTCGGTCATCTCGCGGTTGACGATTTCGGCGGTCTCCTTGAGGTGGGCAACGATGGTGCCGCTGGTGGTGACGATGAGGTCGTTCACCGAGGCGCTCACCGCCTGCATCTGACTGGTCAAGCCGGTGGAGGTCTGGGTCAGCTGATTGGTGAGGCCGGCCGATGTCTGGGTCAGCTGGCCGGTCACGGCGGCGGTTACCTGGTCGATCTTGCCCGAGACCGATGAGACAGTAGCGTTCATGTGGCCGTAGAGCCGTTCGGCGGCGCCATCGATGCGCTGCTCGAGGTCCTCTGCCGAGCCGCCAACCAGCGACTGGAAATTGCTGGTGGCAGTATCGAAACGCGTCACCGCGTCGTTGATCTTGGTGTCGAGGGCAGTGGTCAAGAGGCGCGATGAACCATCGAGCCGGGTGACCAATTCGCCGGCAGTACCGCCGATCAGCGACTGGAAGGTCTTGGTGGCGGTATCGAGTGAACCCGCAACCAAGCTCACCGTCTGCGCCATGTGGCCGTAGAGCCGTTCGGCGGCGCCATCGATGCGCTGCTCGAGGTCCTCTGCCGAGCCGCCGACGAGCGACTGGAAAGTGGTGGTGGCAGTATCGAAACGCGTCACCGCGTCGTTGATCTTAGTGTCGAGGGCAGTGGTCAAGAGGCGCGATGAACCATCGAGCCGGGTGACCAATTCGCCGGCAGTGCCGCCGATCAGCGTCTGGAAGGCCTTGGTGGCGGTATCGAGAGAGCCCGCGACCGAGCTCACCGTCTGCTCCATGTGGCCATAGAGCCGTTCGGCGGCGCCATCGATGGTGCTCGCGAGTGTCGTGGTGGTCGAACCGAACTGGCCGCTCAGGCGCTCGGCAGCGCCGTCAAGTCTCGCGTCCAATTCGTCCGATGCACCGGTGATGAGCTCTTGGAACAGGCGCGAGGTTTCATCCAGCCTGCCGGTGGCTGCCGCCAGTGCCGTGGCGACTTGGGCCTGCAGAAGCTGGCTTGTCGAATTGATGCGGGTTTCGACGCCGCCGGTCGACTGTTCGACCAGCGAGTGAAAGAGATTGGAGGCTTCCTCCAACCGGTTGGTGGCATTGTTGACGGCTGCCGTCATGATGGTGTTGAGGCTGTCGGTGGAACCGCCGACGCGGTCCTCGAGATTGTCCGTGGTCTGACTGATCAGCGTCTGGAAGAGGCGCGTGGTCTCGTCGAGCTTGCCATTTGCAGTGCCGAGCGCACTGTCCATCTGGCTGACAACGGCATGCGAACGCTGGTCAAGCTGCGAAAGAACTTCGGCGCTGGTGCCGGCGACAAGGTTGCGCAGTTCCGTCGAGGCTTGCTCGAAACGGTTGAGGGCGGTGGCAATGGCACCCTCGACATGATTTACGAGATCGTTCGACGTGCCATCGAGGCGGCGGGTCAAGCTGTCTGTAGCATCGGCGATGGCCACTTGCACACGCGAGGCGCTGTCGGTGATGCGGGCGGCCGAATCGAGGTTCTGCTGGTCGATGGCGGCGAGAACCTGGGCGGCGGTATCGCCGACGCGCGAGGTTGCGTTGTTGGTGCGATCCTCGATCGAGAACAGGATGCGGTTGGCGGTTTCCTCGACACGGGTGGTGACGAGTGAAGCCTGCTCGTCGAGACGGGCGAAGACGCCGCCCGCCGAATCGTCGAGGCGGTTGATGATGGTGTCGGCCCTCGTGCCGATTTCGCCGAAGAGCTTGCCGGTTGTCTCCTCGACACGGCCGGACAGGCCGGCGCTCATCGATCCCAATTCGGAGAGGAGCGAATTGGCGGTCTGGTCGATGCCGGCGATGAATTGCGTTCCGGCCGCACTGAGGCGGCCCGCCACGCTGTCGGTGGCTTCATCGATCGCGGAGGATACACCGGCGGCGGAATCGTCGAGATAAGAAACGATGTCAGAGCGCGACTGGGCGATGCGGTCGAGGTATTCGGTCGCTACCGTCAGCAACCCTTGGGTGACCAGCCCACGGCTCTGATCGATCATCTGCGAAGTGTCCACACCCGCCCGCTCGATCGTCTGGGTCACTTCATCGGCGGAACTCTTCAGGTGATAGGCCAGCGTGTTGCTGGCATTCTGCACGACTTCAGCGAGGTCGGCGGCCTGCAGCTTGATCTGGTCGGCGGACGTGATGCTGGCGCGCTCGATGGTGCGGGCGATGTCCTGGTTGATGTTGGTAAGCTGGTCGATGGAATTGCGCACGGTCTGGGACATGCCGGCTTCCATGTCCTGCACCGAGCGGCCGAAATCCACCGAGTCGCCATGCAGAGTACCGGTGACCTGGCTGAGCTGTTCGATCTGGCCGTTGAGAAGGCGCGAGAAGTCGCGCAGGCGGCCGACCATCTGGCCGGAAACATCTTCCATATGGGTGGTCTGCACACCGATTTCGGCGCCTGCCGAATTGGCGCGCTCGGTCATGTCGTCAAGGGCGCGGACGACGCCACCGGCCATATCGCGCAGGCCCACTTCGAGGCGGCCCAGCGTATCGTGCGCCGTACCGATGATGCCTTCCAGGTTCTTGGTATTGGTTTCGAGGCGCGAGATCAGCGGATTGGCTTCGTTGTTGATGACCAGGGTTGCCTGATGCAGTGCCGAGCGCTGGTTCTCGATACCGGTGACGAGGCTTCTGATGCGCTCCTCGTTGCCGCCGAAGGCGCGTTCGATGGCGGCGATTTCCTTGTGGACGATTTCTTCCAGAACGGCAGCGCGCTGCACCGCGTGCTCGACGCCGCCGACCAGCAGGTCAACTTCGGAGCGCACCGCCTGGGCAATGGTGGTGAGGCCTTCGGTTGCCACATCCTGCGGGCGGATCAAACGCATGGCCGATTGCGTCAGGACTTCGGTGACATTGCGCAGGTCGGCGGCGCGGAAGAGCAGGAAGGCCGTGCCGGCGATCACGGCGATGGGCAGGAGCAGCAGGGCAAGCGATTGCAACAGCGTCGCGAAGGACAACGGGGCCGGCCCCGACATGCGGGCGAAAATATCGGCATTGGCGAAGAACCAGCCGCCAGTCCAGACCGCTGCCAGGAAGAAGGCCAGCAAGCCATAGGGCATGCCGGATGGACGGCGGCGGAGTCTCGCCAGCATGCCGGCCGTTCCGGGATCGTTTTCATTGGCGGGGCGGTTGCGAACCGGTGCGGCGTCGGCAGACAGGCGCGGGGCGTCGCGGCGCGGCTGCTCGGGTTCACCCGGGCGGCGGTCTGGACGGCGCGTCTCGGTGGTATTTGCCATGTTCTTTTCCCGCACTCTCACATACGTGTTGACGATGCTACAGCACCGTGCCGCTTATTCCCCGGCTGTCGATTTCCCCGTTCCGGCAAGTTGAGCCGGGACGTGGAATGGCCTGCCTTGGCCGAGGGTCCGCAATCTTCACCATAACCGATCTGGGGGCCCGATAGAACCACAAGCGGCGGCCAAGCCTTGAGTAAATTAAGTTTTGGTTAAAATTGTGGATCGAATTGATATGATTCACGAAATCTTCCCTTCACCGCGTTGCTTTACCGCCCGCATAGCAGAAGCCGCTAATCTCAAGGCCGGGACCGGGGCACGGAAGAGGCAACATGTCAGCACAACAACCGCACTCCGCGCCGGATGGCGAGGCCCCTTCCGAGGTCTTCGACCGGGCCCACTTGAGCCATTATACCTTGCATAGTGCCGATCTCGAACGTGAAATCCTTGACCTCTTCCTGGCGCAGCTGTCGGTGACCGTCGCGCAGATCGATGCCGCCGATACCCAGGATGATTGGAAGCTCTGCATCCACACGCTCAAGGGGTCTGCCGCCTCAGTCGGCGCACGGAGGTTGCAGATGATTGCCAGCGAGCTTGAGACGCTGGGCTTTGAGGGCGACAGGCAGATCCGGGGCTTGAGGCTGCAGGTTTTGCAGGGAGCGGTTGTGGAGTTCCGTGAGGCCGTGCGGCATATCCACCCTTGAGTTCTTGCAGTTGTGTTTCGCCAGCCGATCCCCTAGAAGGCCGTTCGGAAAAACGAACGGTCCGGCGGAACTCCAAAATGGCAAAGATCACCTTCATCCAGCATAACGGCAAAGAGCAGACCGTGGATGGCCTTCCAGGCATGTCGGTCATGGAAACGGCAGTCAAAGCCATGGTGCCGGGCATCGATGCCGATTGCGGCGGGGCCTGTGCCTGCGCCACCTGCCATGTCTATGTCGATCCGGCCTGGCTCGAGAAGACCGGAGCCCGTAACCCGATGGAAGAAGACATGCTGGATTTCGCCTTCGATGTGCGCGACACCAGCCGGTTGTCGTGCCAGATCAAGGTTTCCGACGCGCTTGACGGTTTGCGCGTCAGCGTTCCCGAAAAGCAGTTCTAGACATCCGGAGCATATCATGTCCGACGTGATCACGACCGATGCGGTCATTATTGGCGCTGGCCCGTGCGGGCTCTTTGCCGTGTTCGAGCTTGGCCTTCTCGACATCAAATGCCAGGTCATCGACATTCTCGACCGGCCGGGCGGCCAGTGCGCCGAGCTTTACCCGGAAAAGCCGATCTATGACATTCCGGCTCTGCCGATTGTCACCGGAGCCGAATTGACGCAGCGGTTGATGGAGCAGATCAAGCCGTTCAAGGCGGAATTCCATTTCAACCATATGGTGACACGCCTAACGCAGCTTGGCGAAAGCGGTTTCGAGCTTGAAACCGATGGCGGCACGGTTTTCCGCTCGAAAGTTGTGGTGATTGCGGCGGGCGGCGGCTCGTTCATGCCAAAGAAGCCGCCGATCCCCGGCATTGATGCCTACGAAGGGACTTCGGTCTTCTATTCGGTGAAGAAGATGGAGAGCCTGCGGGATAAGGATGTGCTGATCGTCGGGGGCGGTGATTCAGCACTCGACTGGACGCTCAACCTGCAGCCACTGGCCAAGAGCCTGACGCTGTTGCACCGCCGCGACGACTTCCGCGCCGCGCCCGATAGCGTGAAAAAGATGCGCGAGCTGGTGGCGGCGGGCAAGATGCAGTTCAAGCTCGGTCAGGTGACCGGCCTCAAGGGCGATAATGGTGTGCTTTCGGCGGCCACCGTCAAAGGTGCGGATGGGGCCGGTTTCGATGTCGCCACC
>JANPCS010000282.1:0-2990 GCA_031431065.1 Hyphomicrobiales bacterium
CATCGTGGCGGTCTTCGTGCCGAGCTACATCGTGGCCCAGATCACCGGCACGACCCGCGTCGGCTGGATTGTCGAGGCTCTGCTGGCCACCAGCCTCATCGCCCAGAAATCCATGCGCGACCATGTGAAGGATGTGCTCAAGGCCTTCGCTCATTCCCTGCCCGCCGCCCGCACCGCCGTCGCCAGGATCGTCGGCCGCGACCCTGCCCAACTCGATGAATCGGGTATCGCCAAGGCGGCGCTTGAAAGCCTGGCCGAGAATACCTCGGACGGCATCGTCGCCCCCATCTTCTGGTACGCGCTGCTCGGTCTGCCGGGTCTCGCCGTCTACAAGGCCATCAACACGGCGGATTCGATGATCGGCCACAAGTCCGAGAAATACCTGCACTTCGGCTGGGCCTCGGCAAAGCTCGACGATCTGGTGAACTTGGGGCCCTCGCGCCTCACCGGCCTGCTGTTTGCCGCCACCGAGCCGCAGCACTTCAAGGACATTTTCAGGATCATGTGGCGTGACGCGCCAAAGCACGGCTCGCCCAATGCCGGCTGGCCGGAAGCCGCCATGGCGGCAGCCCTTGGCCTGACCTTCGGCGGCCCTCGCAGCTATCAGGGCCAACGCGTCGATCTGCCCACCATGGGCGAAGGCCGCGATCAGCTGTCGCGGCTCGACATCAAGCGCGGGCTCAAGCTCTACGGCCATTCCATGTGGCTGCTCTTCGCCATCATGCTGGTGTTGGGCCTCATCCTTTGAGCTTCAGCGGTAGCCCGGCGGCAATGAACACCACTTCATCCGCAACATCGGCCAGGCGCTGATTGGCAAGCCCCTGTTCATCGCGAAACGCCCGCGCCATCGGGTTTTCCGGCACGATCGACAACCCGACTTCGTTGGAAACGACCACAATTTCGCCCTTCGCCGCTTGGAGCGCCGAACAGAGTTCCGCCACGGCGCCGCCAACATCGCGGCCGTGATGCATCAGGTTGCCGAGCCAAACGGTGATGCAATCCAGCAGCACAAAACCCCGTGCCTGGCCCAGCGCACCCACCAGATCGAGTGGCGCCTCGATGGTGTTCCAGCCATTATTCAGACGATCGGTTCGATGTTTGTCAATGCGTGCCCGCATCTCGGCATCGAAAGCCTCAGCCGTGGCGATATAGGTCTTGTCCTCCGTCGCGGCCCTCGCCAATCCCTCGGCATAGCGGCTCTTGCCCGAGCGAGCACCCCCCAGCACCAGTGTCATGCGTCGCATCGCTTCACCGGTGGAATGCGCGCAATGAAATGCCCACGCATGCGCTCTGGCCATTGCCGGAAAGGCACTTCGCCGGTTTCGGTTTCACCATGTGCAATAAACCAGTCGAGAATGGCTTCGGCTTGTTGGCGCGCCGGTTCGTGGTCGCCGGTGAAATAAGAGAAGCGCTCCTCATCGCGCAGGATGACGCTGCAATGCCGCTTGCAGTTCCACAGGCAGGCCTGGGTCTCGAGCGCCACACCGCCGCCCCGCGCTGCAATCGCCTCACGCATGTGGGCAATCAGCATCTCGCCACCGGTCCGTCCGTCCGGCCCCAGCTTCTCGGCCGGGGAATGGCGGCACGTGCTGCACATGACGATTTCGCGCATAAGTTCCTGTCTGTCCGTTCAGGCATTGCCAAAGGGGCTGCCTTCAATGTAGGCAATCTCCTCCAGTGTCAACGCGATGAAACCGGCATGAAATACAAGTCTATCGCCTTCGTCGCCTCGGATTCGCCCGAAGCCGGCGAAGCCCTTGAAAAACTGACAAGGCGTCATGGCTCGGCAGCGCCCGAAGATGCCGATTGCGTCGTGGCGCTGGGCGGCGATGGCCACATGCTGCAGACCCTGCATCGCTTCGTTTCCACCGGCACGCCGATCTACGGCATGAACCGCGGTTCCATCGGCTTTCTGATGAACGATTATGCCGGGGATGGACTGCCCGAACGCCTCGAGGCGGCCGAACTCACCAGCATCCATCCCTTGAGCATGCAGGCGATAGACCACAACGGCACCGAGCACGGCGCCATCGCCTTCAATGAAGTCTCGCTCCTGCGCCAGCGTTCGCAAGCCGCCAAGCTGATGATCGCCGTCGATGGCCAGCCGCGCCTCGACGAGTTGATTTGCGACGGCATCCTGGTGGCAACGCCGGCCGGCAGCACCGCTTATAATTTATCAGCCCACGGACCAATCTTGCCGGTCAATTCGTCTCTTCTGGCCTTGACGCCGATCAGCGCCTTCCGTCCGCGCGGCTGGCGCGGCGCCATTCTGCCGCACCAAGCGAAAGTAACCATAACGGTTCGTGAATGTGAAAAACGTCCTGTCGCCGCCGTCGCCGATCATGTCGAAGTCCGCAATGTCCGCGAAGTCCGCATTGCCGAAGACCGCACCAGATCCGCAAAAATACTTTTTGATCCTGGCCACAGCTTAGCTGAGCGTGTGTTGCGCGAGCAATTCAGATTCTAACGCCGGGCTAGCGGTCCCTGCCCGCGAATGATCACATCGCCAACACATATTTGACACGAATTCTTGGCGATACTGTAACTCCGAGTTTACGAGTGGTCAGTAACCTTTGCGTAACAATAGGTTGTAGACTTGGACAATCTGGCGGACGGCTGGAGGTAAACGAATGACCCTGCTTCAGGATCAAGAAAGACTTGCGCATATTGCGCTCACCCGCTTCGGATTGGGCGCCAAACCCGGCGGCATCGCCCGCATACGCGGAAATCCCAAGGGCGCGCTCAAGGCGGAACTCAACAGATCCGGCATCGCGCTGATCAATCAGGCGGACTTGCCGGGTTACATCAAAACCTGCCAGGCCGTTCATACCGACGATGAGGACGAACTGAAGGAGAAGGAACTCACCGCCCGGCTCAAGCAGCACATGAAACCCGAGATCGGTTTCGTCGAGAGGCTGGTGCTGTTTTTCTCCAATCATTTCTCGATGTCGGTCAACAAGGATGGTGCGGTGCGCGCCACCATTGGCCAG
>JANPCS010000283.1:0-6962 GCA_031431065.1 Hyphomicrobiales bacterium
CTCAACCCGTCACGGGCAAGCACGCGAAGTTCAGAGCGTTCGCCAGCACTCAGAAAACCGGGACGAATCATGCCTGCGAAAAGAATCCATCTCAGCCTTAATGGCAAGACCCATTTCGGATAGTCAGTGAGTCAGGGTATAGTGATTGGTGCTGATGCAAGGGGATAACAGCGGAGACACTGGAATGGCGGAGGGGGAGGGATTCGAACCCCCGGAGGCTGTGACACCTCAACGGTTTTCAAGACCGCCGCAATAGACCGCTCTGCCACCCCTCCAGGTGCCGTGCGTTGGGCCGCTTCCTAGCAGCCTTCGCCGTGCCGCTCAATATCGAGCTTGTTCAATCCGCGTAGGACGTATCCTCGGCGTCGAGGATGGCTTTCATTTCGGCGAAATGCGAATGGAACTGGTCGCGGTCGGCGGCCCATTCCAGTGCAGTCTTTTCAGCCACATCAGGCGGCATGACATTGAGTTTCTGGCCGGTCGAATAGGCCAGCACCATGGTGCGGCAGGCGCGCTCGAGATAAAATGTGAGATCGAAGGCCTCGGCCACTGTGGCGGCGCAGACCAGCACCCCATGATTGCCCATCATCAGGATTTGCTTGTTGCCAAGCAGGCTTCCAAGGCGGTCGCCTTCGGCATCGGAATTCGCCATGCCGCCGTAATCCATGTCGAAGGCCAACCGGTTGTAGAATCGCGCCGTGTTCTGGTCGATCGGCAGGATATCCGGATTGGCCAATGAGGCCAGTGCGGTCGCATAGGGCGGATGCAGGTGAATGATGCAGCGCGCCTGCGGCACGTTGGCGTGGATGCGGCCATGGATCGACCAAGCGGTCAAATCCGGTGCGTCCGGCCGGTTCATGGTGTCCTTGTCGTTCGAATCGAGCAGCAGCAGTTCCGAGGCCTTGACGCGCGAGAAGTGCTTCCAGCGCGGGTTCATCAGGAACTTTTTGCCGTCGGCCGAGACCGCCAGGCTCAGGTGGTTGGCGACTGCCTCATGCCAGTCAAACTTGACGGCCAGCCGAAATGCCGCCGCAAGGTCGACACGCAATTGCCATTCGTCCGTTTCAAGAGTCCGGGACGTCTTGAGCGCTGCGAGGTTTCCCATCATAATCTCCTGTGAATGGGATGTGAGATTAGCGGTTCCGGGCCTTGCAGGCAATCGTGCCCTGCGAACCGCGTCTGAAGCACACTAAGACGGAGTGACGGGGAATGAAAAAAATTCTGGCAACTGCCTTGCTCGTGGTGGGCCTGCCGGTGACGGCGAGTGCGGCCCTGGCCGATAGCCATGCCACCGGCGTCTGGCGGATGGCCAACGGCAAGGTGACGGTTCGCCTCGCGCCCTGCGGCGGCAATCTGTGCGGCACGGTGATCGGCCTCAAGAAACCGCTCGACAAGCAGGGCAAGCCCAAGCTCGACAAGGAAAACCCCAACGCCGCGCTGCGCCAACGTCCGGTGATCGGCCTCATGATTTTGTCCACCCTGAAGCCTGCCGGCGAAGGCCGCTGGAACGGCACCATCTACAATCCCGACGACGGTAACACCTACAAATCGAAATTGCGGCTGCAGAGCGCTGACACGATGAAAGTCGAAGGCTGCGTCTCGGTGTTCTGCAAGTCGATGAAATTCATTCGCGTCAAGTAGGATTGAGCATGTCTCGCGCCTTTCTGGCCGCGCTGTGCGTGATGGCCCTGGCCACCGGGCCCGCAGCGGGCCAGGCCCTGAAGGACCTGCCGTTCGATAAGCAGATGAAGCTGGCGAAAGTCGGCGACGTCGATGCGCAGTTTGTTGTCGGCCTGGCTTTCGAAACCGGTGTTGGTGCCAACCGCGATGCAGCCGAAGCCGCCCGCTGGTTTCGCCAATCGGCACTGCAAGGCAATGTCGAAGCCCAGTATCATCTGGCCAAGCTTGTTTCCAGGGGCGCCAAGGGATTGAAGCAGGATTTGCCAACAGCTCTGAAGCTCTTCCACGACGCGGCCACAAAAGGCCACGCCGAAGCCATGAACGCGCTGGGCCAGTCTTACCAAACCGGCAGCGGCACCCCGGCCGATCTGGCCAAGGCAGTCGAATGGTACCGCAAGGCTGCCGGCACCGGATTGGCGGATGCCGAGAACAATCTCGGTATGCTCTATCTCGAAGGCAATGGCGTCAATCGCGACCTGAGCGAAGCCTTCAAGCTCTTCGAACGCGCCGCCCAGAAGAACGACGCGTGGGGCCTCAACAACCTCGGCGGTATGTACGAAATGGGCTGGGGCACCACGATCGACAAAGCAAAGGCGATGGACTTCTATAAGCAGGCGCTGGCGGCGGGAAACGCGTCCGCGGGAAAGAATGTCGAACGCATGACAGGGACCACCGCCAGCGCCGACTAAGCTCGCGTTAACCATGCTTCCCAACCCTAAATTTACGATCCCAGAGCAAATACTGGGTTTGTGGATTTCCGATCACAGGGCCGAGGGGACGGCAGACCCTCGGCGGGGAGTGAGTGAGCATGATTCGAGTATTACAGATTGCAGCCGTCGTCGTTGCCGCAGGCCTCGCCCTGGCCGGCTGTTCGTCCTCGCAAAAGAAAGCCTCGCTCGATCCATTTGCCGGGCAGGGCAGCCCATACTACAAGGGCCGCGGTCCCGTTCCCTGGGGCGGCGGCCGCGAGCACGTCGGCAAGCCCTATCAGGTCGCCGGCCGCTGGTTTAAACCGAAGGAACAACCGGGTTACGACAAGACCGGGCCTGCCTCCTGGTATGGCGAGGCCTTCAATCGCCGCAAGACCTCGAATGGCGAATGGTTCGACATGACGCGCCTGACCGCCGCGCATCCGACCTTGCCATTGCCGAGCTACGTCATGGTCACCAATCTCGACAATGGCCGCGAAGTCATCGTCCGTGTCAATGATCGCGGACCCTTTGTCGGCCCCCGCATTATCGATTTGTCGAAACGCACGGCGGAAGTTCTTGACTTCAAACGCAAGGGCAAGGCTCAGGTGCGTGTGCAATACATCGGGCGGGCTCCGTTGCATGACAACGGCACGCATCTGGTGGCCATGAACAGCGAACTGAACCGCGGAACACCGCTTCGCAACATGATCGCCACGGCCAACAAGTCGAAGGGCAAGTATTCCAACAGCGATGTCATGATAGCCGAAGCCAAGCCAAGGAAAAACATCCAACCGGTTGAGCCGGTGCAAACCGTGGCGTACCAGCCGCCAGCCGATGAACCGGTTGATGTTGGCGGCGGGCAGGGGCTGGTCACCACCTACTATATCCAGCTGGGTTCCTTCGGCGATGCCGGCAATGCCGAGAGCGCCCGTGACCAGTTCGCTTCCGTCTGGCCCGTGCAATTCATCGAGCTGTCAGGCTCGGCGGGTCCGGTCTATCGCGTCCGCCTTGGTCCTATCGCCGAGCGGGTCGATGCCGAAACTGCGCTCGACAATGCCAGGGCCGCAGGCTTCGGCGATGCCAGGATGGTGAGCGCCCGGACTGTGCAGGCCTCGCTGCAATAAGGATATCGAGCTTCCACTTGGCGCTGCCACGCGCTAGTTTGCAGGGGCCCCACTCGAGGATCGGACCCCGCCATGCGCCGCGTTCAGGCCATCTTTAGCCTCATCACTTGTCTCTTCATGGCGCTTTCGGCCTCCGGTTTCGCACAGAACCAGGGTTATGAAAGCAAGGCCAGACAGGCAGTTTTGATCGATGCCCGCACCGGCCAGGTTCTCTACGAGAAAGATGCAGATACGGCGATCCCGCCCGCCAGCATGAGCAAGCTGATGACCATGATCATGGTCTTCGAGGCGCTGAAGGACAATAAACTCACCCTTGAGCAGGAACTGACAATAAGCGAGAACGCATGGCGGCGCGGTGGCGCATCGTCCGGCGGCTCGACGATGTATGCCGAGCTCAATTCGCGTATCCAGCTGCAGGACCTCATCAAGGGCGTCGTCGTGCAATCCGCCAATGATGCCTGCATCGCCATTGCCGAGAGCATGAGCGGCACCGAAGACAGCTTCGCCCAGCAAATGACCGAGCGCGCCCGCAACATAGGCGCTACATCGGCGAACTTCCGCAATGCCACGGGCCTGCCCGACCCCTTGCACCGCATGAGTGTGCGCGATCTGTCAGTCCTGGCGCGCTACATCATCACCAATTTCCCCGAGTACTACAAATTCTACTCGATCCCGGAATTCACCTGGAACAAGATCCGCCAGGAAAACCGCAATCCGCTGCTGAAGGACTATCCCGGTGCGGATGGCATGAAAACCGGCTTCACCAAGGAAGCGGGCTACGGCCTCGTGGGCTCTGCCGCGCGTGACGGCAGGCGCCTGATCATGGTCATTGCCGGGCTGAAGAGCATCAATGAGCGCAAGCAGGAAGCGCAGAGTCTCCTCGATTGGGGCTTCCGCCAGTTCCGTTCCGTCGACGTGTTTGCCAAGGGCGATCGCGTCGGATCGGCTCGCGTCTGGGGTGGCACCGAGCGGTCGGTCGATCTCTTGGCCAGCGACAATGTCCGGATTGCGTTGACTGCGGCTGAAAGTGAAGTTGTGGAAATGAAGCTTGCTTATGAGGGCCCGCTCATGGCGCCAGTTACCGCTGGAACGCGTGTCGGCACCGTCCGCTTCATCGTCGATGGCCTCACCGTGGCCGATTTGCCGGTCGAAACAGCGGCCCCCGTGGCGCTGGATGAATCGATGTGGTCGCGGGCCCTGGATTCGATCTTCATCATGGTATTCGGCAGCTAGATGGCCGGACTCTTCATCACCTTCGAAGGCGGCGAAGGCGCCGGTAAATCGACCCAGATCAAGATCCTCACGGAACGGTTGAAGCCCCGGGAGCGTGCGCTGATCGCCACGCGCGAACCTGGCGGCACGCCCGAGGCCGAATCCGTGCGCGCACTCCTCGTCTCGGGCGATGTGGCGCGCTGGACGGCGAAGTCGGAAGCGCTTCTGAACTATGCGGCGCGCGAGCAGCATCTCGAACAGGTAATCCGTCCAGCACTGGCGGCTAATGCCGTCGTGCTCTGTGACCGCTTCATGGATTCGACCCGCGCCTATCAAGCTTACGCCGGCGGTTGCGAACAGTCGTTCATCGACGCGCTTGAGCAGGCCATTGTCGGCGCGACCAGGCCAGACCTCACGCTAATCTTCGATCTCGATCCGGTTCTGGGGCTCGAACGGGCACAGGCGCGCGGCGATGCGGTCTCCGAAGACCGTTACGAACGTAAAGGCCTGGAATTTCATCGCAAACTCCGCGAGGGTTTTCTCGACATTCAAGCCCGCGACCCGCAACGCTGCCGGCTGATCGACGCTTCTCAAACGATCGATCAGATCGCCGAGGGCGTGTGGACCATCGTGAGAAGGGCGCTCTGATGGCCGAGGACTTCAAGGACCCGCGCGAGGTGCCGTGGCATCCGCGCCACGCGACAGAGTTGCTTGGTCATCAGAAGGCCGAGGCAAAGCTGCTGCAGGCCCATCAGTCCGGGAAGCTCCATCATGCATGGCTAATGTCCGGACCACGCGGCATCGGCAAGGCTACGCTTGCCTATCGCTTTGCAAAGTTCCTGCTGCATGTGCCCTCAGCCGAACGGGCGCTGGCACATCACACGCTGCACGTGGCGCCTGAAGCATCCGCCGCGCGTCAGGTGATGGCCGCCTCCCATCCAGACCTTCTGGTGATCGAGCGCGCTGTCGATACGCGCAACAAGCGGCTCAAAACCGAGATCGCCGTCGATGATGCCCGCCAGGCCCAGAACTTCTTTGCGCGCACATCCGGTGCTGGCGGCTTTCGCATCGCCATCGTCGATTGCGCCGATGACCTCAACGCCGAATCCGCCAATTCGCTGCTCAAAGTCATCGAGGAGCCGCCGCGGCAAAGTATTTTCCTGATTGTCTGCCACCAGCCGGGCCGTTTGCTGCGCACCATCCGCTCGCGCTGCCTGCGCCTGCCACTTGATGCACTCGACATCGACAGCACGGTAAGGGTGCTGAACTCTCTGCCACCCGAGGCCGTCGAAGGCGAAGGTGAAGCGCTACGTCAGGCTGCGGCACTTTCAAAGGGCAGCCCCGGCCGGGCGCTCGAGCTTGTGGGCTCCAAAGGTGCAGCCGCTTACGCCGAGTTCTTGAAGCGCAGCAGACTGACGCCCGGAACGGCTGTCGAGATCGGGGCCAGTTTCACCGGGCGCGAAACCGCCGAAGACTATTTCATCTTCTGCGAATTGCTGGTGGGCTGGATCGCCGGCAGGGCCCGCGAAGCAGGGCTCGAGGGCAGGGGCGAGGCCCTGGCGGCGGCGCATGATGACATCAATGCTTCCCTCCGCCAGACGGATGCCCTAAACCTCGACCGCCGCCAGACAGTCACCGATGCGCTCGTGCGTCTCGAGGAGGCTCTGAAGGCTTCCTGAAATCCCTTGATAGAAGCACGATGTCCAAACCGAAATTCTACATCACCACGGCTATCCCCTATGCCAACGGTGCGCCGCATATCGGCCACGCCTATGAGCGGATCGCCACCGATGCCATCGCCCGCTTCAAGCGGCTGGACGGCTATGACGTGTTCTTCGTCACAGGCATGGACGAGCATGGCCAGAAGATGCAGCAGACGGCGGCGCGCGAGGGTATAACACCGCAAGCGCTCGCTGATCGCACCGCTTTGCAGTTTGAGCAGATGGGCGAGGACCTGAATGCGCGTGCCGACGATATCTTGCGCACCACCTCCGTGCGCCACCGGATTTCGGTGCAGGAAATCTGGCGCCGCATGGCGGCCAAGGGCGATATCTATCTGTCGAAATATGCCGGCTGGTATTCGGTGCGCGATGAAGCCTATTACGCTGAAGACGAAACCGAGGCCCGCGACGGCAGGCGCTTTGCGGTCAAGTCCGGAACGCCAGTCGAATGGGTGGAAGAGGAAAGCTATTTCTTCAAACTCTCGGCCTATGCCGAACCGCTGCTGAAACACTATGAACAGCATCCGGATTTC